>DATCXL010000865.1:0-3180 GCA_036565825.1 Mycobacteriales bacterium | reverse complement strand
ACCTCTCGTGCCCGCCCACCCGCCCGCCGCCCGGCCAGGCGCGCAGGTCGCGGTCGTCCCGGCGGTCGTTCGGGAGGTCGTCGGGGTGGTCGCCAGACCAGCCGCCGGCGGACATCGCCGGGCCCCGGCGCCCGGTTGGTGCACGCGACCGGTCGTGGGTTCGTCGGACTGTGGATGCTGGCTGCCAGCGGTGTCGGTGTGTTGGCCCGTGCGCTCGGTCGGCCGGCGGCGATCGCGCGTGACCTCGATCCGGTGCACCGGCGGGACGGCCTTGGGCTGGTCGCGCTCGGCGCGGCCATCGTGGTCGCGGTGGGGGTCTGGGGGCACGGTGGCGGGCCGGTCGGCCGTGGTGTGGCCGACGTTCTCCACGCCGTCTTAGGCAGCGTTGCCACCGCGCTACCGGTGTTGTTCGTGGTGGCCGCGCTGCGCGTCTTCCGGCATGTCCCCGAACCCGAGGCGCGCGGTCGGTTGCTGGTCGGGTGGTCCGCCCTGGCGCTGTCGGTGCTGGGCCTGCTGCACCTGACGTACGGATCGCCGGCCACTCCGGTGGCGCGAGATCGGGCCGGTGGCGTACTCGGTGCGCTGGTCGCCGCTCCGCTGGAGCGGGCAGTGAGTCACCACGTCGCCGCGGTGCTGCTCGGCCTGCTCGGCCTGTTCGGGCTGCTGGTGGTCACCGCCACCCCGATCAACCAGATTCCGGCGCGGTTGCGGATGCTGCGCGACCTCGCCGTGTATGGCCGACGGCCGGGCGACCCGGTTGGTCCCGGTGACAGAACCGCGCCTGCCGACGACGGTGGTGACGACGGCGCCGGGGAGCAGGTGCGGTTGCGTCGAGCCGCGCGTCGGCGCCAGGGCGCGCTGGCTGGTGATGGTCGGACTGGTCGAACGGGTCGGGCCGCGTCGGTATCGGACACGACCGCGGAGTCGGCCGCGGGACCGACCACATCGGACGGTGCCGATGCGGCGCGACCTGCCGCCCGGGTACGCGAGGCGGTACCGGCCGCGCCAGGCAAAGCCCAGCCGCCGTTGCCCACCAGGGCCGAGCAACTGGCCCTGACCGCCGAGGCCGGCGACTATCGTCTGCCACCGCCGGACCTGCTGGCCGCCGGCCCTCCAGCCAGGGTCCGCAGCAGGGTCAACGACACGGTGATCGCGTCGCTCCAGCGGGTCTTCGAGGAGTTCGGGGTGGACGCGGCGGTGACCGGCTTCAGCCGGGGCCCGACCGTAACCCGCTACGAGGTCGAACTGGGACCGGCGGTGAAGGTCGAGCGCATTACCCACCTGTCCCGCAACATCGCCTACGCGGTAAAGAGTCCAGACATCCGAATCATCAGCCCGATCCCGGGCCGGAGCGCGGTGGGGGTGGAGATACCGAACGCCGACCGTGAGGTCGTCAGCCTGGGCGACGTGCTTCGTTCCCACGCCGCCACCAGCGACAACCATCCGATGCTGGTCGGGCTGGGCAAGGACATCGAGGGCCAGCACGTGGTGGCCAACCTGACCAAGATGCCGCACATCCTCATCGCCGGTGCCACCGGTGCGGGCAAGTCAAGTTGTATCAACGCGTTGATCGTGTCGATCCTCACCCGCGCCACCCCAGACGAGGTGCGGATGGTGCTGATCGATCCCAAGCGGGTGGAGCTCACCGCCTACCAGGGCATCCCACATCTGGTCACGCCGATCATCACCAGCCCCAAGAAGGCCGCCCAGGCACTGCAGTGGGTGGTGCAGGAGATGGACCTACGCTACGAGGACATGGAGGCCAGTGGCGTCCGGCACATCGACGACTTCAACCGGAAGGTGCGCAGCGGAGAGCTCACCGCGCCGCCGGGCAGTGAACGGGAGTACCGGCCCTACCCGTACCTGCTGATCATCGTGGACGAGTTGGCCGACCTGATGATGGTCGCTCCGCGCGACGTCGAGGACGCGGTGGTACGGATCACCCAACTCGCCCGGGCCGCCGGCATCCACCTCGTGTTGGCCACCCAACGGCCGAGTGTTGACGTGGTCACCGGGCTGATCAAGGCGAACGTGCCGTCCCGGTTGGCGTTCTCGACCGCGTCGCTGGCCGACTCCCGGGTGATCCTCGACCAGCCCGGCGCGGAGAAGCTGATCGGCCGGGGTGACGGGCTGTTCCTGCCGATGGGGGCGAGTAAGCCGCAGCGGATCCAGGGTGCGTTCGTGCCGGATCCGGAGATGCACGCGGTGGTTCGGCACTGCACCGCCCAGGCCGAACCGAACTACCGCCAGGAGGTCACCGCACCGGCCGCGGGCAGGAAGAAGAACGTCGACGATGATGCCGGTGAGGACCGCGAACTGCTCATCCAGGCGATCGAACTGGTGGTGTCCTCGCAGTTCGGCTCGACGTCGATGCTGCAACGCAAGTTGCGGGTCGGTTTCGCCAAGGCCGGTCGGTTGATGGATCTGATGGAAACCCGGGGCATCGTGGGTCCCTCCGAGGGTTCCAAGGCCCGCGACGTGCTGACCAAACCAGAGGAACTACCCGGCGTGCTGGAGTCCCTGCGAAGTGGCGGGTAACCGTCGCCAGGGCAATTATCGAGGGTGTCCGCTGCGTTTTGCCGGCTCCCGGCCGGCCCCGCGAGGTGTGAGTTCGAGTGGTGTTGCCCATGGGCGCAGTTTCGTGTCGTGATCTGCTGCGCCTCGGGTTGGAGGGGTGTGTGGGGTGGAGCGGAACTCCCCCACAGGAGGCGGCACAGCGTCAGCCTGCCGACCGCGGGACCCTGGAGCCGGGGCTCCGCCCCGGCGAGGGAATGACTCACTCATCTAGACTGGACAGACGGGGATATCCAGTACCACCCGAACGCGCCCTCGTCTACGCGGAAGGGTCATCACCGTGACCGACGACAGCACGTCAAAGCCCCCCGATGACTTGTTGACAGGTGCCGTTCTGGCCGCCGCGCGCGTGGCACGCGGACTGTCGGTCCAGGACGTCGCCGCGGCCACCAGGATCAGGGCCCGACTGGTCACCGAGATCGAGCATGACCAGTTCGACGGTTGTGGCGGAGCCACCTATGCCCGGGGCCACATCAGGTCGATCGCGCAGGTGGTCGGCGCCGACGCCGACGAACTCGTGGCCAGGTTCGACCGTGACCACGGCGGCCCGGCCCAGCAGCTCCAACCGGGCGCGCTACCCAGGCTCGCCGGGCCCGCCGACCGCGA
>DATCXL010000513.1:0-3729 GCA_036565825.1 Mycobacteriales bacterium | reverse complement strand
AGGGGCGGGCGGGTCCATCGCCTCGTCCAGGCCATGGTGCGATCGGCCCACCGGTCGGTCCCCCAGACTGACTGTCGGTGCCGGCAAAGCGCGCATCCTGTCGTGAGATCTGACATACAGGACAGCAGCCGCATAGGCTGCGTAGGTGAGCTTTGCTGACATCGGGCCCGAGGACGTCAGGGCAGCGATGGCAGAATTCGACGAACGTGGACGCGACGAGTTCCTCCGCACGTACGGGTTCGGGCATGCCAAGAAGTTCTTCGCCTTCCACGAAGGCCGGCAGTACGACTCGAAGGCAATCGTCGGGGTGGCTCACAGATTCCGCCACGGCGTGGCGTTGACGAGCGACAGTTTCTCCGGCGGGGAGAAGACGGTCGTATCTCTGCTCAGTGGGCTCGGTTTCGAGGTCGGCCCCTCCCGCGAGCCCGACCAACCCCACCGCGCCGTGCGGCTCACGACTGATCTCGAGGGGATGGCGACCGCCGAGGCGCCTCCCGATACGGCACAGCAGCCGGAGTCCGACGACGCGCTGCCGGACCTCGACCTCGACATCGGGGCCAGCGAAGGGCGAGCCGTGGAGCGACACCACCTCGTTCGCGAACGCAATCCGGAACTTCGCGCCCGCAAGATAGAGGCGGTCAAGCACGCCTCCGGAAGGGTGGCATGCGAGGCCTGCGGCTTCGACTTCGCCCGAACGTACGGCCCCCGTGGTGGGGACTTCATCGAGTGCCACCACCGGATTCCCCTGCACTCGATCGGTCCCTCGCTGACGAGACTGGCCGACCTGGTCCTCCTGTGCTCAAACTGCCACCGCATCATCCACCGCAAGCGCCCATGGCTCTCCTTCGAGGAGCTGTGCGCGCTCATATCTCACAACAGCCTTGGTCCGCCGGACCGCGTCGAACACTGATACACCTCACGATGTCACCGCCCGTCCATGGGGCCGGGGTTACCACCCGGTCAGCGCCGACGTCGTAGCGCACAAGGTGATCGCCTGGTTCTCCGGCGTCACCAGGACCGTTCCGGCCGTCGCCGGCTTCAGCATCCCGCTGGCCTGAAGGATCCCGGTCGTCGCCTGCTGCCTCTTGCTCGTCTGGAATTGCTGGGGTTAGCTGTGCGCACCGCGCCGGCTTCCCCGGTGCATATCAAGATCAATTTTCGGGTGATCGAAATCATGTCCGAACGCCAGGAATCCAGGTCCGAGCGCATCATGTTTCCTCCGGTGGTATATGTGCCGTGCGCGACGCCCTCGGATGGCGGAACCGACGTCACGCTCGAACTGCGGCGCATGGCGGACGGTCGGACCGCCCTGCTCACCTATTCGGCTCTTGATCGACTGGTGTCCTGCTGCGGTCCGAACCAACCGTGGATACTTCTGCCCGCCGCGAAGCTTGACGAGGTGGGCGTCAGTTTCGACGTGATCCTTCTTGACATCGCCATGCCCGAAGAACTGTGGCGTGGGGCGGTGGGCTGACGATGGACGGCTACACGGTCGACCCGGCGCTGCTGCGGCGCCTGGGCCGATCATTGCAGTCGAACGGGGAATCGCTGGACTCCCTCGGCGCGGCGGTACCGGACCTGCCAGACGCCGGTGAGGTGAGCGGTGAGATGGCCGAGCTGGTCGGGCTGCTCACCGGCGCGGCCGGTGAACTGTCCATCCGGCTTCGGGCGGCTGGTGACGCGGTCGCGCGAGGCGGTGCGATCTACGCCGACGCCGAGGAGGGGTCCTACAACAGCGTCCAGAATGTCGAGTGAACGGGGACGAGGGTGCCTGTTGATACCAGGATCGACGGCGATCCCGAAAGTATCCGGTCGGTCGGCCGGTGGTTGCGGTCGGACCTGGCCCGGTCGGTGGATGACCGGGTCACCGAGGTCAACCACCTGCGAACAGCGTCGGAGGCCTACTGGCAGGCCGACTCCGGCACCGCGTTCCGGGCCAGTGCGACCCGTGGCGCCCGGAACGCCGACGAACTGGCCCACGACGCCGACCGTGTCGGTCAGTCCTTCGAGGTGTATGCCGACGACCTGCACACCGCCCTCGCAGGCATGGGCAGAGCCCGCCAGATCGCCCTCGACGGCGGCCTGGTCGTCACCGACACCCACATCCTCGAACCAGGGCCGGTGCCCATCGCACCGACGGGCACCGTGACCGCTTCGACCCACCAGCAGTACACCGCCGCGGTCCAGTCACATGCGCGGCAGGTGGCCACGTTCCAGGACACGAACTCCGAAGCGATCCGAGCCCGGGACATCGTCAACAGAGCCGTCGGTGCCGTGCGGGCCGTCTGGAACGACCTTCAGGGCAAGAAGTACTTCAACGCCACCGACCTGGTCAACGGCGTCATAGGCGAACTCGCACACAAACACGTCAGCGTCCTCCGGGCGGAGAGCGCACGCGTGTTGGGCGAGTCGAAGCTCGCCCGGGCGCGATACCTCAAGGCTCCCGGCGGCAGCGTGGACGCCAAGTTCTACACCGAGATGGAGTTCGCCAAGACGAACCTCGCCGGCGAACTCGAACGCGGGGCCGCCTCGGTGGAACGCCGGGTCCTGAGCAAGGTCCCGATCATCGGCCTGGGCATCGCCGCCGCCGGCATCGGCTACGACATCGCGACCGGCAAGCCACCGGGCAAGGCGATCATCTCGGGCGTCGGGGGCGCGACAGTAGCCATCGTTTTGGGCGGACTGGTTGGTGGGCCGATCGGTGCCGGTGCCCTGGCGGGTATCGCCTTCGGTACCCTGGCGGGCGTGGGTCTCGATGCTGCCTACGACGCACTCCCGCAAGGAGTGAAGAACAAGATCGAAGGTGGAGTAAACGCGGTCGGACACGCCGCCAACGATGCCGCCAACGCCATCGGACACGAAGCTAAAAAGGTGTGGGACTCGATCTTCTAGTACAGCCGCGGAGACACGATGGACAGGGCCATGGGTCAGAGTGGCATCGAGCAGCCCGGCCTGTTGCCGTGGCCAGTCGGTTGGCCACGAGCAATACGGCCAAAGTCGGTGCTTCTCGTGTTGTTCGCCGGAGCATGCACCGTCTTCATCCCGGCGATCGGAATCGTGGCGTTGGCCCGGTCGGACCCTGGCACCGGAGTGTTCTTACTCCTGGGCAGCCCACTTTTCGTCACAGCGACCGCGGTGGGGTCCTTGACCCGGCTGCGTGGTCGGCGGCCCGGCGCCTCGGCGTTGCAACACGGGCATGTCGATGACGTCAACGAACCGGCGCTGCTGATCCCCTACTCGCGGGCGTTGGGCGTCGCGGCCGTGCTGGTACCGGTCTCGATTTTGCTGGTCATCGCGCCGCTCGCGGTCGCCTTCTGGGTAGACCTCGCCGTGGAGGGCGCACACATCGACGTGCTGGTGCCACTGGTTGGCCTGTCGGCCGCAACAGGCTACATGGCATGGTTCCTGGTGGAGATCGGGCGGAAGAAGCTGTCCAGGGGCGTTCTCGCCCTCACCCCCGGCGGGGTCTACCACCGCTCATGGGCGTTCCGCAGCTTCTTTCCGTGGCACACCGTCGTGTCTGTCTCCAC
This sequence comes from Mycobacteriales bacterium, assembly GCA_036565825.1. Lineage (GTDB taxonomy): Bacteria > Actinomycetota > Actinomycetes > Mycobacteriales > DASULA01 > DASULA01. Next base: position 199 of record DATCXL010000513.1, on the reverse strand, counting down.
CGGACAGTCCCCAGAAAGTCCGGTGATAACGATGGTTGTCTACAACAACAGCGAATCCTGGTTCCGCCGGACATCACGGCTGTGGAAGCAGGACGAGTTCCGACTCGCCCCGCACATGGTGGTCAAGGCGGCATACCTGTCGGTCGATCCGGCCCTGGCCTACCACGCGCTGCGCTTCTACCACGCCCATCCGGAGGCC
>DATCXL010000838.1:0-2348 GCA_036565825.1 Mycobacteriales bacterium | reverse complement strand
AGGTGGCGTCCGTCCGGGGTTCGGGCCGACAGGTTCCCCCCGGAGCCGCTCACCAGGCCGCGCGCGACCAGTCGGCGGCCCACCACGGTCAACCCGGCGACCAGCCGGTCCAGGTCCTCCGGGTGCTCCGACCACTCTGACCGGTCCGACCAGCCCGTATGGTCAGTGTGGTGAATGTGGTCCACGTCCTCATCCCGTCGCATGGTCACAGTCCGGCCAGCGTGGTTGCGGCATGCTGCGCGGCCTGCCCGGCTGCCGCCACGTCGACCCGTAGACAGGTACCGTCGGCGACCACCTGTTCGCCACCCACCCACACGTCACGCACCACCCGGCGGGGCGCCGCGAACACCAGGTGCGCGACCAGGTCGGCGTCGGTGAGTACCGGCACGAAGGCCGGGTCGGACAGGTCAACGCGCAGCATGTCGGCCCACCGTCCGGGGGCCAGCACGCCCAGGTCGTCCCGGCCGATCGCGGCCGCCCCGCCCCTGGTGGCCATGCCCAGCACATCTGCAGCCGACAGCGCGGTCGGGTCACGGTCGGCGAGCCTGGCCAGCAGGGCGGCCAGCCGCAGTTCCTCCCACATGTCCAGGTCGTTGTTGGACGCCGGGCCGTCGGTACCCAGACCCACGGTGATGCCGGCCGTCCGCAGGGCCGCCACCCGGGCCACCCCGGAGGCCAGCTTGGCGTTGCTCCCCGGGCAGTGCGCCACCGCCACCCGGTAGCCGGCCAGCAGTTCGATGTCCTGGTCGGACAGCCACACCGCGTGCGCGGCCAAGACCCGGTTCCCCTCGAACAGTCCCAGGTCGGCCAGTACCTGCGGCACGCTCCCCCCGCCGTGTCGGGCCGAGACCTCGTCGCCCTCGTGTTCGGTCTCGGCCAGATGCAGGTGCACCAGCGCACCGGTCTCGCGGGCCCGCTCACCAACCACGCGCAGCGCCTGGTCGGGCAGCGTGTAGGCGGCGTGTGGTCCGAACCCGACATCGATGCGGGGGTGGCCGCGGTAGCGGTCGTACATCCGCTGCACGTAGTCGACCTGCCGGGCCCAGTCGCCGAACCGGTCCCAGCCCGGGGCGACCACCACCCCGGGGGTCATCACGCAGCGGGCCCCGGACTCGTCCACCGCCCGGGCGAGGGCACCGTGGTGGAAGTACATCTCCACGCTGGTGGTGACCCCGTAACGGAGCAGTTCCGCGCTGGCCAGCAACATCCCCGCGTACACGTCGTCAGCACCCATCCGGGCCTCGCGCGGCCAGACCACCTCGGTGAGCCAGGTCGACAGCGGCAGCGCGTCGCCCTGCCCGCGCAACAGCGTCATCGGGGAGTGACAGTGCACGTTGACCAGGCCGGGCATGACCAACCCGTCCAGTCGCCGTTCGGTCCAGCCCTCGGGCAGTCCCGGCGCAACCGGCGCGGCACCCACCCAGGCGATCCGCCCGTCGCCGCGCACGTCGACCACGCCGGGGCGGTACACCGTCATCGACTCGTCGCAGGCCAGCACCGCGTCGGCCCGGTACCTGGTCCCGTTGTTCACGTGTGTACTCCCCGGTGGTTCGGCACGACCCGGCCGGCGATCACGGGTCAGTGCCCCGAGGCGGGACGGATGACCCGCCGGTCGGTCACGATCGCGGTCACCAGGTCGGCCGGGGTCACGTCGAAAGCCGGGTTGTAGGCACCGGCCCCGGTCGGCGTGGTGGCCCTGCCGGCGAACGAGAGCACCTCTTCGGCATCCCGTTCCTCGATGGGCACGTCCGCACCGGTGGCGGTGCCGGCGTCCACGGTGGACTCGGGTGCGGCCACCACGAACGGGACCCCGGCCCGGGCCGCGGCCAGGGCCAGGGGATAGGTACCGATCTTGTTCACCACGTCACCGTTGGCGGCCACCCGGTCGGCACCCACCAACACCGCGTCGGCCAGCCCACGGGCCAGCACCGTCGGTCCGGCCGAATCCACCACCACCCGGTGGTCCACCCCCATCTGGGTCAGTTCGTAACTGGTCAGCCGGGCGCCCTGCAACAACGGGCGGGTCTCGTCGGCGTACACCCGGGCGAGCCGGCCGCGGTCGTGCAGCACCCGCACCACACCCAGCGCGGTACCCCACTCCACGCAGGCCAGCCAGCCGGTGTTGCAGTGGGTCAGAATCCGCAGCCGCGCTGACGGGTCACCACCGTGGGCGGGTCGGGTCAGGTCGTTGACCAACTCCTCGACGATGTCCGCGCCGCGTTCGGCAACGGCCCGGCAACAGGCCACCTGCTCGGCCAACACCGCGTGCGCCTCTGCCAGCACCGCGTCGGCTCCGTCGCCGAGCCGAGCCAGGGCCCGGTCCACTCCCCAACCCAGGTTCACCGCGG
>DATCXL010000831.1:0-2156 GCA_036565825.1 Mycobacteriales bacterium | reverse complement strand
GTGGCGGGCGAGCATGTCGGCGGCCGTCAACCCGTTGACCGTGACCGTGTGCGAGTTCTCCTCAGCGAGCCGCAGGGCGGTGTCCCGGTCGAACCGGTGGCCGGCCAGCCACTCGTCCTCGCGCTCGCTGGGGATCGACTCGTAATCCCAGTCGCCGTCGGCACCGAGGCAGTGGCCGAGGTGGGTAACCGCCCACCGGTCGCCGCCCCGGTGTTCTGCGGACACAGTCCACACGGGCCGGTTGAAGTCCCCCTCGGGCAGGTCGGAGAACTCGAACCGGGTCGCGTGGACCAACTCGGCGGCCAACCGTTCCCGGTCGGCCTGCACCCTGGTCAACCGGGCAAGCACGACACCGGCGTCGTCGGTGACCTCACCCAGACTGGTCGCGGCGTCGTCGTAGGACTCCCGGTAGGCGGCCAACTCGATCGACAACCGACGAACCTCATCCAACAGCCAGTCGACATCGTCGGCGGTGAAACTCTCCCGGATCCGATCGAGCCGTTCTCCGATGGTCTCAGCAGTCACCGTCCGGCTCCCGTCGGGTCCTGACGCCGGCCGATCGCCTCAGCCCAACACGTGGCGACCACGGCGACCTGCACGAGTTCGGCACGCAGCTTGTCGGGGTCTCGTTCGGCCAGCGCCTCGTACACCTCTTCGAGCAGGACATGCCGCCAAGTCAGCCGGCCTTCCTTCGCCGCTTCCTGACAGTGCCAGCGGTGGGTGTCCGCGAACTCGCGGGCGATCTGACCACCGGTGCCGTCGAGGTGGTTCTGCTCCCCCCACTTCTGATCCTGCACGGCCCGTTCAGCGGCGACCTCGGACAAGACCCGGTCGGTGGGCGTGTCGTGATCGGCCATCCTCGCTCGCGTGGTAGCCCCACACCCGGGGCACTGCCACTCGGGCAGGCCATCACGCAGTTCAGCCAACTCGGCAGTCAGCCGGTCGACCTCGGCTTGCGTCCCGTTCCGCGCGTCCCTCAGGCTGCATGCGACCGCGGCGGCCCGGGACCGCTCCGCTTCCAGCTCGGCGGCGAGCTGGTCTCGGTGGATGCGGGCTTCGTGGTGCGCCCGCTGGTAGGTGTCCCGCTCGCGGGTCAGCAACTCCAGTTCGGCGAGCTTCGCATTCCACAACTTGGACATCTGGTTGAACGCGGACCGTGCCTGGTCACGCACCGTCTGGGCTTCGGCGATCTGCGCCGCCAGGCGGTCCCGTTCGGCGGTCAACCGGTCGACCTCGTCAACCAGCCACGCCACATCACGGCCAGAGGCGGATCCAGTCTCATTGCGGGGAGTGTCGGCCTGCCAGCCGACCAACCCACGGCGGATCGCGGCCAGACGGTGGGCGGTGTCCTCAGTGGTCATCGTGGTCTCCGTCCAAGGCTCTGATCGTCGCGCACGGGTAGGAAAAGGTGCACGCCTTGCACCAACCGTCACCGTCGTCCTGGTGCAGGTCCCGAACCGCCTGGGCACGGGCCAACAGCCGTGGAATGTCCTCCAACGCATCAGTGATGACCAGGTCGGAGTCCCGTCCAGGTCTGGCTGGGATGCTCATGGACCACTGGCGGATACCACGGCACAGGTCCGACACTTCGGTGCACGCGGTCTCGTAGCGTGCGTGGATCGCGTCGGGGCTGTGGTCTGTGGGACGGCCGAGGGAGTCCCGGGGCTGCGTGGTGGTGTCAGGCATGGTTGTCCTCTCGCTCCTTGTGCTCCGGGCACACCAGCAGAACGTGCCCGTGGGATTGCCACGCCCGGTGGGTGGCCGGCTTGCCGCACACGTCGCAGGTGGCGGCGCGCAGGCAGTTGCGGCAGTCCACAGTGACCCCGGGGATCGTCACCTCGGTGGGCGTCCAATGGCCGCACAGGCTCCACCCCACGTACAGCGGACCGGGAGGTTCGTCCACACCGGGGGTACGCAGCGGCGCCCAGTGGGTCTTGCCGGCATAAGAACGGCGCGCCGGCACGAGTAGCCCACGAACGCGGGCCAGGGCGGTGTCAGGCATCGGTGGTCTCCTCGGCGCCGATCGGGGTGATGCTCACCAGGCGAACGTGCACGTCCTCGCGTCCGGCGTCGCGGCACAGCACACAGAACGTCATGTCGTCCCCTTCGCGCAACACCGCGGCGTCGTACTCGCACACGTTGAAGGGCTCACGCTG
>DATCXL010000808.1:0-2033 GCA_036565825.1 Mycobacteriales bacterium | reverse complement strand
GTGATCCCACTGCCGGCCGCGACCGCCAGGTGGTGCCGGCAGGCCGCCGGGTCCAGCCGGGTGTGGAAACGACCGGTGGGCGTCATCACCTCCAGCACGTCGCCCACCCGCAGCCGTTCCAGCGCGTAACCGGAGAACGCGCCACCAGCCAGTCGCTTCACCCCGATGCGCAACCGGCCCGAGCCGGCCGGTGTGCAGACCGAGTAGTTACGCCGGACGGTGTCGCCGACCTGCGGACACAGCACGGTGACGTGTTGCCCGTGAACGAAGTCGAAGTCGGCCCGCAGCCGCTCGGGCACGTCGAAGGTGATCTGGACCGCGTCGTCGGTGAGCCGATCCAGTTGCGAGACCCGCAGCGGGTGGAACACCGGCCTGCGGTGCGGCGCCACCTCGGCCGTGGCCACCACGGACGCCGTCATCAGATAACCTTCACGTGGTCGAACGGTTCGAGGCAGGCGTTACACGCGCGCAGGGACTTGCACGCGGTCGACCCGAACCGGGAGATCTGCCGGGTGTCGGTCGACCCGCACCGCGGGCAACGCACGGTCAGTTGGACCAGCACCGGACCGTCACGCCGGGCAGGCGGGGCGATCCCGTGTTCGAGCAGCGCGGCCCGGCCGGCCTCGCTGATCCAGTCGGTCGTCCACGGCGGGGACAACACGGTGCGCACGGTGACGTCGTCGAAGCCGTGCCCGACCAGCGCGGCCCGGATGTCGGAACGGATGGCGTCCATCGCCGGACAGCCCGAGTAGGTGGGCGTGATGACCACCTCGACCCGACCGGACGAGTCCACCCGAACGTCGCGCAGCACGCCCAGGTCGGCGATGGTCAGGACCGGAAGCTCCGGATCCAGGACGGCCGCCGCGACCCGCCACGCCGCACGCGCCGGATCCAGACCAGCCGGGCCGGACGGAACAGACCGGTCGGCCACCGTCACCACGTCGCCCCCGGATATGACCGGTTGAGGTGTTGCATCTCGGCCAACAGGTAACCGAAACACTCACTGTGCAGGCCGCGCCGACCACCCGACGGGGCCCAGCCGTCCTCCGGTCGGGTGAGGGTGGCCTCGGCCAGGATTCCCCCGACGTAGGCCGACCACTCCGGGCGCACCGACGGCGGGTCCACGGCGACCTTGCGTCCGGCCAACCCGCACACCAGTTCGTCAGACTCGAACAGTTCGTGCGTGTACGGCCACATCCGCTCAAGCGCGGACTGCATCCGCCGGTGCGACTCGTCGGTGCCGTCACCCAGCCGCATCGTCCACTGGGTGGCGTGGTCGCGGTGGTAGGCGGCCTCCTTGGTCGCCTTGGCCGCCACCCCGGCGATGGTGTCGTCGGTCGAGTTGGTCAGCCGCTCGTACAGGGCGAGTTGGTAGGTGGCGAAGAACAGTTGACGCGCGATGGTCACCGCGAAGTCGCCGCACGGCTGTTCGACCAACTGGCAGTTGACGAACTCGCGTTCGCCGCGCAGGTAGGCCAGGTCGTCCTCGGTACGTCCGTCCGGCGCGCCGGCGTAGGTGAGCAACGGGCGAGCCTGCCCGAGCAGGTCAAGGGCGATGTTGGTCAGCGCGATGTCCTCCTCGATCTCGGGGGCGTTCGAGGACCACTCGGACAGCCGCTGCGCCATGATCAGCGCGTCGTCACCGAGCCGCAGCGCGTAGGTCGCGACGTCGTTCACAAATGCTGCACCCCATCCGGGATGTCGTAGAAGGTTGGGTGTCGGTATACCTTGTCAGCCGCCGGTTCAAAGAACGGATCTTTCTCGTCCGGGCTGGACGCGGTGATCTGCGCCGCCTGCACGACCCAGATTGACACGCCTTCCTGCCTTCTGGTGTACACGTCGCGGGCGTTGCGCAGTGCCATCTGCGCGTCCGGGGCGTGCAGCGAGCCCACGTGGTTGTGTGACAGCCCCCTCTTGCTACGGACGAACACCTCCCACAGCGGCCACCCCCGGCGGTCGGTGTCGACATCCGTGTCGGTTTCGCCGGTCATGCCACCGCTCCGGTCGGCTGGGCGTGCTCGGCGTGCTTGGCG
>DATCXL010000505.1:0-3604 GCA_036565825.1 Mycobacteriales bacterium | reverse complement strand
GGCTCTGGCCGACGTGGTGTGTGGGCTGGCCCGGCCGGTGTCCGGTCAGGTCCTGGCCGACGGCCGGGACCTGACCGGCGAACCGCCGACGCCGAGTCGGGTGGCGCTGGTCCCGGTCGGTGCCGGACTGCTGCCACACCTGACGGTGGCCCGGAACATCGACTTCGGCCTGGACCGCGCCAGCGCACCGCGGGCCCGGGAGGCGGTGGTGGCCGCCCTGGCCCGGCAACTCCAGATCGAGGGCGCCCTGGACCTGCGACCGCACCGGCTCTCTGCCGAGCAACGACTGCGGGTTGCGGTGGCCCGGGCACTGGGTTCCCGACCGGTCGCGGTGGTGGTCGAGGACCGCGACGGAGAGGTGTCCTGCGCCCCGGCGGCCCAGGCCGCCAGCGCCGCGAACATCGCCGTGTTGGTCATCACCGACTCGGCGGCCCGGGCCGAACGGCTCTCATCCCGCACGTACATCGCACGCCCGGCCTAGATGATTGGTTCCAGGCCCTCGCCAGGGCAAAGCCCCGGCTCCGGTGTCCCGCCGGAGGGGGCATGGTGCTGTGTTGCCCTCTGTGGGGGGAGCTTCGCTCCACCCCACACCCCCCTCAAACCCCCTGGCCCGCGAGGACGATCAGCAGACAGCCTGAAATCAACCACCTGGTCAGACCGCCGCGACACCGGCCGGTCGCACTCCGGGCCAGGTCGAACAGCGCCAGCCCGTGCCGTCGAAGTCGACCAGGAACGGCACGGCGTGCGGGAGTATCTGACCCCAGACCTGGTCCGGCCCGAGCCCCTCACACAATCCCATCAGGCCGACCGACAGCGTGCCGACATGACTGACCACCGCGATGGTCTGACCGGGATGTCGGTCGGCAATCGTCGCCAACGCACGGGTGAACCGGTCGACGATCTGCCGGCCCGACTCCCCTCCGGGTAACCGCGAGTCCAGATCACCGTCGACGATCCAGGCCCGCATCACGGCGGCGCACCGGGCCCGCGCGGCCCGGTCGGTCGTGCCCTCACACTCACCGAGGCCGTACTCGGTCAGGTCTCCCAACACCCCGGTGGGCACGCCCAGTCCGGCCGCCGCGATCTTGGCGGTCTGCATCGCCCGGCACGCCGGACCCGAGTAGACCAGGGTCACCCCCGCCCGCCGCAGTGCCGGCACGGCCCGTTCGGCCTGGGCCCGGCCGGTCTCGCTCAGCGGAGCACCCGGTGGCCCGCTCGACAGAACCCCGGCAGCGTTGTCGAGCGACTCTCCATGCCTCAGACACAACACCCGTACCGCATCCATCGAACAATTGGACCACCGGTCAGGTCATGGTCAGGTCGGATCCCGCAACGGCCGCCCCGGCGCGCACCTGGTTGCCGGTCCATATGGCGGTGCCCAACGCGACCGTGGCGGTGACGGTCAGCAGCGCGGGGTACCCCAGATATGGAGCGAGTTCGGCGAACAGGTACGGGGCGGCGAAACCAAGGTAGGTGAGCGCGTAGAAGACCGCGACCAGGCCGGCCAACTCGCCCGGGTCGGCCAGCCGTTCGACCTCGCGCAGCCCGGACACGAGCATGATCCCGTAACCACCGCCCAGCAACACCGCCACCGGCACGACCAGCAACGCCTGGGAGGTCACCGCCACCACGGCGGCCAGGCCCAGGCCCGCGGTCGCGACGAGGAGTCCGACCGGCAGTCCCGACCCCTGTCGGGAACGTTCCACCCGGGTGGCGAACGGCTGTACCAGCACACCGGTGAGCAGGGTCAGCCCGGTGATGACCGCGGTGAACGCGATCGGTATCCCGGCGGTGTGCTCGGTAACGAAACTGGTCACCACGGCGAAGGTGATCGTGGGCAGGGCGAAGACCCACGGCGCGGCCGGTGCGACCACCAACAGGAAACGGGACTGGCTGGCCGAGTGGAGCATGCCACCGGCCATCGCCCGGACGCTCCGGGACGACCCGGTGCGGACCGTGACGGTCTCCGGCGTGTTCCAGGCCAGCGGTGTGATGACCAGCATCAGGGCCAGGTGCACCAGGTAGGGCAGCACCTCGGGCAACGGCGCCCACTGTGCGATCAGTCCGGCGACGAGCGGCCCGCCCCCGAACCCGGCCGACAGCCAGATCGCGGCCCGCCGCGCACCGGTCCCCTCCGGCGCCGCGGCCGACAGTTCCTTGATCCAGGCACTCCCCGGTCCGAACGCCGCCCCCGAGGCGACCCCGGCGAGGAACCGGCCGACGAACAGCAGCCACGCATGGTCCGCACCCGCGACCAGAAATACCGAAGCGACGATGGAAACGACCAGGACCGGACGTAACGCGCTGCGCCGGCCAAGTCGGTCCGACATCGGCCCGGCCACCAGCAGGGCCGGAATCAGTCCGACCGCGTAGGTCCCGAAGATCGCGGTCACGGTGGTCTGGGTCATGTGCGACTGGTCGCGGTAGACGCCCAGCAGGGAGGCGAACTGGTTGGAACCCCACCCGACCCCGAACATGGCCAGTCCGACCCGGCTCCACGGTCGGGCCGACAGTCCCCCGCCCAACTCCACCACCACCGTATGTAGTCGTCGGCCCGAACAGGTACTCACCTTGTCACGGGTGATCAGGGGGTGGTGCCTGGATCCAGGATGGTGTTCACAACCACACGGCCATGGTTCGACGGCGGTGTCGACCGCGGCCCGATGACCTTCGGAGGGTGGGATAGGGCCGACTGGCCTATCGACGCGCCGGCCGGTGGTTCAGTCCGGGCGCACTCCCCAACTGGTGGTCACCGACTCGCCAGGTTCCAGCCGGTGCAGCCCGTGACCGCTACGGAAGGCGTTCGGCGCACAGGTCATCGGTTCGACTCCCAGCCCACGCCGGAAGTACGGTGCCGGCTGGGTGTGCGCGGTGTAGATCTCGACGAACGGGTAGCCCTCGTCAAGCCACACCGCGACCGAACGACCATCCGGACCGGACAGATGCACCCAGGCCAACCCGTCGCCGTCGCGGGTGAGGTCGGTGAAGGTGTTGTCTATGTCCTGGTCGCCAAGTTGCCGACCGGTGCAGAAGTCGTACGGTGACCCTTCCACCGACCCGACTCCGGTGGGCAGGCCACGTTCGTCGACGGGCAGCCAGGTGGCCGCATCGAGCCGCAATGTGCAGGTGTCCACCCGGTCGGTGCCCACGGTGAGGTAGGGATGTTGGCCGGTGCCATAGGGTGCCGGTCGATCGCCGATGTTCGTCGACGTGGTGCGCACGGTCAGCCCGGTTTCGGCAAGTGAGTAGGTCACCGACACGTCCAGGGTGAACGGGTAGCCCATCAACGGGTGCAGCACGGTCCCGAGTTCGACCCGGTCGGCGGCCTGGCCGCGGACGGTCCAGTTACGCCAACGCAGGAACCCGTGGATCGCGTTGCCCTTGTCCGGTTCGGACAACGCCACCTGGTAGTCCTCGCCGTCGAAGCTGTAGGAACCCCCGTCGATGCGGTTCGGCCATGGGATCAGCGGCAGGCCACGGGCCCCGGTGCAGCGTTCGTCCCGGCGGTAGCCGTCGAGCAGGTCGACACCGTCAACCGTGTAGGTGCGCACGCCGCCGCCGACCTCGACCACCGTCGCCCGATGCGAACCGGCGACCAGGTCGA
>DATCXL010000800.1:0-3738 GCA_036565825.1 Mycobacteriales bacterium | reverse complement strand
GCACGCTGGCGAACGGCCCAGTTGGTCGAATCGGCCAACTGAATCGTTCACCCCGTTCGGGTGATCCAGGGCGACTAGAACCAATTGAACGCGTCGGGCCATTTGATAGATGCGGTTAAATGGTGCATCATGGACATTGGTCGGTCCGCCGGAGGGGAATCGCGAACCGACCAGGTGGCAGAAGGGACCAGCCATGACCACGCGCCAGACCACCGATGCCGAGCCGCTGCTGACGCCGGCCGAGGTCGCCACGATGTTTCGTGTCGATCCGAAGACCGTCACTCGATGGGCTAAGGCCGGCAAGCTCACCTCGATCAGGACTCTGGGCGGCCACCGCCGCTACAAGGAGTCCGAGGTGCGCTCACTGCTAGAGGGGAACTCTCCGCAGCAGGCAGAGGGTTAATTACCTCCCTCATCGCTTTCGCGGCGCCGTTGCCACCGAACGTGGCACGGCGCCGCGTCAGCGTGCGGGCTCCAGGCAGAACTCCGCGCCCCGACGCGGGCGGTTACCAGCGGGTACCAGATGGCGAAACCAGATGGCCGATCGAGCCCTGGTGACTATGTGGAACTGCGTTGTCGCGTTGGGTGTGCCAAAAACCATGCGACTCACTGTCTGTATCGATCCGGGTCGGTCGGTGTTTGATGTTTGCACTACGGGATTCGCCCCGAATGATCCCGCTCTTGATTTGGTTCTGTCTGGACACGCTGGAGTGATTTCCGGTAACCCGAGTGGGTGAACTGCGGTTCACCTCCATCACCATTCGAGATCGCCTGTCGGTTGCTGTTCCCGTTCCCCGACGTCTTTGATCGACTGGGCCGGCGGGCCGCGTCCGGGATGCTCGCGGCCTGGGTCCGAAGGACGGGCAATGCGCCGCGCTGGTCCACCCCGGGTGCCACAGTGATCAACATCTGGATCCGGTACGGGGTCGACACGGGCACGGTCAAGGACCCGGCACGACCCCGACACGACCCCACGGTCGACCCGCGACGGTCAGCCCGCCCCGACCGCTGTGAGGCGGTCGTCACCCCCGGGTCACCTGCGACCGGCGCACGTCGTCGACGCCCAGAAACCGGGGGCACCCGCGAACGGCACGCCTCGGGCCCTACCGGGCAGCCCGCCTTGCGAGCCGTACCTGTCCGGACAAATCATCACCCGGTCGAGTGGTTTGGGCCGGATGTGGGCCGGGAAGGACCCAGGCCGCCGTTGGCTGATCCGGCTGCGGCCAAACGGCGTACCGGAGCGCGGTATGCCCTGACGTGGAGGACGCATGGCCCTCGCCAGCCCAACCATCGCGGGTGTGTCGGCCCTGTCGGTCGACTGCTCGGCCCACCGGCGACTCGTTGACGCCCTGCTGCGGGCCGGTGACCCGGTCTGCGGTGAGTCGTCCTACGGTTCGTTGTGGCAACTTGCCGCGGCCGAGCAGATGCGGGCGGGTCATCGAACGCAGGACGTCGAGCGTTCCCTGGAGATGCTGGTCACCGAGGTGTTGGCGCTGTCCCACACCGCGCAGTGGTTCACCACCCGACCCCGGTTGGCCGCCGCGGCCGTCGAGGAGACCATCGCGTTCTGGACCGGCACCACGCAGGTGTCCAGCCGCGCCGCGCACGTGGTCTGGCGGCAGTGCTGGCAGTCCCGTACCCGGGTGACCCTCGCGGTGCGACCACACCCGGTTGACGTGGCCGCCGCGGTGCGGGCCGAACAGTTGCTGCGGCTGGAGTGGGCGGCCCGGTGGCTGTCCTGGTCACAGCGGTTGGCCCCGGTGGGCAGCGTCTGACCGGCGCTGCCCACGCGCTGCCTTCGCGTGCCTCCGCGCCGCCCCCGGGTCGGGGACCGGGGGCCTGGGGAACACGGCGTCGGTCCGGCGCGGTCGATCGGACCGTTCGGTGGCGTTCTGGCCACAATCGCCGGGTCGGTATTGGCATGAGAAGTTGTGGTCTGGTCGTATCAGCGGGTGGCCGGCGGCGTCGGTTGAAGGGGCGTCATTCGCCCGTTGGCCTGGCGACAGCACACCCACGTCCATGCTCCGACGGTGGCTGATCGCGCCGTCGGACAGGAGGACGATGTGCGTGACACCTCAGCCGCGACCGGGCGAGCCGTCGGTGACACGTTCGACCGAGGACTCGACCGGCTCGCCGACCCCAGGCCCGGTCGGGTGCTTCGGCCCGGCGACCGGGGATACGACCTGGGCCGCGCCACCTGGAACCTGCTGGTAGACCAGCACCCAGCCGCGGTGGTGCTGGCCGAGTCCGTCGCGGACGTCGTCGACGCGGTGCGACTGGCCGGCGCGTACGGCGTTCCGGTCGCGGTACAGGCCACCGGGCACGGCGCGGTGAACCCCGCCGACGGGGCCTTGCTGATCAACACGTCCCGGATGAACCGGGTCGAGGTGGACACGGTCGGCCGGACCGCGTGGGTGGATGCCGGAGCGCGGTTCGACACGCTGACCCGGACCGCCGAGCGGCACGGCCTCGCCCCGGCCGGCGCGCAGTCGTCCCGCCTCGGCGTGGTGGGCATCTGCCTCGGCGGTGGCTGCGGTTGGTTGGTTCGCCGGTACGGGATGGCGGCCGACGCGGTGCGCGCCGTCGAGTTGGTCACCCCTGACGGGGTGCACCGGCGCGTCGACGACCAACACGAGGTCGAACTGTTCTGGGCGCTTCGTGGCGGTGGCGGAAACTTCGGCGTGGTGACCGGGCTGTCGGTCGACCTGTTCCCGGTGGCGGGCCTGGTCGGCGGGCAGTTGTACTACCCGGGCAGGATGGCTCGTCCGGTCATGCGCACCTGGCGGGACCTGACCCGACATGCACCCGACGAGCTGACCAGCCAGGTGGCCCTGCTCAACGTGCCCGCGCACCTGCCGTTCATGGGCATGCCGGAACTCGCCCGGGGCCGCGAGACCGTGGCGGTCGGGGTCTGTCTGGTGGCCCCGGACCCGACCGCGCTGGCCGACCTTGAGGAGCGGGCCGACAGGCTGCTCGCGCCACTGCGCCGACTCGGTCCGCTTCTGGACACGGTGGCACCCCGGACCCCCTCTGGCCTGGCCGGCATCACCGGTGCACCGGTCGGGCCACAGCACGCCTGGGGGCACACCGCGATGTTCGCGGAGCTGTCCGACCTTCTCTTCGACACCGTGCTGGTGCACGCCGGCCCGGGCACCGCCAGTCCGCTGGCGTCGGTCACCTTCCGGCATCTCGGCGGGGCGGCCGCCCGGCGGAGACCCGGCTTCAACGCGATCCGCCACCGGGACGCCGACTACCTTTTGCAGGTGCAGGCGTTCTCGCCGGACCGACCGCCCGACGCGGCCACGCTGCTACGCACCGACGAGGTGGCCGCGGCGATGCAGTCCTGGTCCACCGGCGGGGTGCTGCCCACCTTCCTCGGGGTCGGGGATGCCGGTCCCGACCGGGTGGCCGCCGCCTACGGCCCGGCGTACCTCGACCGGCTGGCCAGGCTCAAGACGACCCTCGACCCGGCCAACCTGCTTCGCTTCAACCACAACATCCCACCCGCGGCCTGACCCGTCCCCGCCCACGCACCGGGCCAGCCAGGCACCGGGCCAGCCGGGCACCAACACCAGGACACCCGCCCGCCCTGACGGCGGCCGGGGTGTTTTCACGTGAAAACCCCCACCCAGGAACCGGTTACATTGCGGATTTCCCACGAGGAGTCACCGTCACCAGGTGCCGGCGGAGGTGTCAGCCGGGCGAACGGTGGTCAGTCGGGGCAGCAGCCGTTGGGTC
>DATCXL010000792.1:0-3675 GCA_036565825.1 Mycobacteriales bacterium | reverse complement strand
CGGGAAGGCAACCCGGGGCACCGGCCGGTCACCGAGGGATTGAGGCTTCCGCCGGCCGAGTTGGCAGAGCCGGACTGGCTGGAGACGTTCCCCGCTGTTAGGGCCAAGGCCCAGCAGGCTGCGAACCGACGGGCCCGCGAGGTGGCGCGGCGGGAGTGGCGCCGGGTGGTGCCGGTGCTGAAGTACACCGCGGGCCTGGCCGAGGTGGACGCGAGCGCGTTGCAGGACTACTGCGTGTGTGTCGCGCGGATCGACCAGTGCGAACGCGAGCTGTCCCGCAGTGGCCTGCTCATGTTCGGTGAGCGGGGTTGGCAGAAGAACGGCGCCGCGACGATCGTGAGTCAGTACCGGGCCCAGTACAAGATCTATCTGCGGGAGTTCGGGCTGTCGCCGTCGGCCCGGGTGGGGATCACTCCGCCGGGAGGCGACGATGACGGAGACGACCCCTTCGACTGACCTTCCGGTGCCGCGGGAGGCGCTGCTCGAGCTGGGTCTGACCGAAGATCAGATCACCGAGGCGGAGCAGGCCCGGCCGCTGGTGTTGGCGTTCCAGGCCGATCAGGCCCCGGGCGCGTACTTCGACGTCGACCGGGTGCGCAAGGCGCTGCGGGCGTTGGCGCAGTTCAGGCACACCAAGGGTCGGTGGGCCGGGCAGGCGATGCGCATCGGCCAGGGCTTGGCGCCGTGGCAGGTGGTGTGGTTTATCGCCCCGGTGTTCGGCTGGGTGCGCTGGGATGACGAGTGCTGTCGGGTCGTGCGCGTCATCCGCACGGTGTGGATCGAGATACCTAGGAAGAACGGCAAGTCCACGGTCGCCTCGGGTGTGGCGAACGTGCTGCTGCTGGCCGATGGGGAGACGGGCGCGGAGGTGTACGCGGCGGCCGGGTCGTTACCGCAGGCCGGCCGGGTGTTCGAGGATGCCCGACGGATGTGCCTGACCTCGGGTGTGGCGCGTAAGCGGGTGGTGGCGCTTAAGGAGGTCATCACAGTTCCGCGCACCGGCGGGGTGTTCCGGGCGTTGAGCAGGATCGCAGAGGCGGCGCACGGCCTGAATGTGTCTGGCGCGGTGGTCGACGAGGTGCACGTCCACAAGAGCCGGCACCTGGTCGACGCGATCGAGACTGGCACCGGTGCGCGAGACCAGCCGCTGGTGGTGTTCATCACCACCGCCGACGAGGCTGTCGAAGGGTCGATCTACGACGAGAAGCATTCCTACACCCGCAAGGTCGCCGACCTGGTCGTGACGGACGCGACGCACTACGGGGTGATCTGGGCCGCCGAGGACACCGACGACCCGTTCAGCGAGGTGACCTGGCGGAAGGCGAACCCAGGGTTGGGCGTCTCGCCGACGCTGAGCTACTTCCGCAAGGAGGCGGAAAAGGCCCGCGTCACGCCGTCCTATTTCCCAACGTTCTGCCGGCTGCACCTGAACCGGCGGATGCGCAGTCAGCGGCGGTTGATCGACCTAAACCAGTGGGACGCGACAGCGGGCATGGTGGACCTGGCCAAGGTGAAGGGCCGGCGGGCATGGGGTGGTTTTGATCTGAGCGCGGTGTCGGACCTGACCGCATGGTGGATGGGCGTGGAGTCCTGGCAGGCCGACGTGGACCTGGAGTTCTTCTGGCGGTTCTACGTGCCTCAGGACCGCGTCGCCGATCTCGAGCGGCACCTGCAGGTGCCGTTGTCACGGTGGATACGTGAGGGGTTTATCAAGGCGACCGAGGGCAACGTCATCGACTACATGGTGGTCCGTGACGATGCACTCAGGGACTGCCGGCATGTGGACATGCAGCGGATCACCTACGACCGCATGTTCGCCGGCCAGCTGGTCCAGGAGATGGACGCCGAACTGAAGGGCGTCGACGTGATGCCGGTCGCGCAGACCTTCCTCGGCCAGTCGCCGTCGATCAAGGAACTCCAGCGGCTGCTGGGCATCACAGACAAGGGCCTCACGGCTGGCCGGATCCGCCACGGCGGCAACCCTGTTGCGCGGTGGATGGCCTCGGTGGTGGAGACGACCGATGACGGGCAGGACAACCTGAGGCTGGTCAAGCCGGAACGCGCGAAGAGTCAGGCCCGAATCGATGGCATCGCGGCGTGCGTGTCCGGCCTCGATGGCTATCTGCGGCGCGAGAAGCAGCGTCCACGCAAGATGATCGTCATGCGACGGTGAGGAGGTGCACCGGTGGCACTCCCTACCGATCCCGAGGGCTGGCTCCAGTACCTGTCGGTGATCCTGGCCTCGGAGCAGACCCGGCTCCAGGTCCTGGATGACGAGTACGAGATGGAGGCTCAGCGGGCGTACATGCACCCGGATCTGCTCCAGGAGTTGGGTGACCGGATCGAGCAGGTGGTGATCGCCTGGCCGCAACTGGTCGTTGAGTCGGTAGAGGAGCGCCTGGAAGTCGAGGGGTTCAGGCTGCCTGGCGCTGATGATGCCGACGCGGAGATGTGGCGGGTGTGGCAGGCGAACAGCCTCGACGAGGAAGGGCAGCTTGGTCGGGTTGATGCGCTGGTGATGGGCCGGTCGTATCTGGCTGTCGGGACCGACGGGGACGACAACTCGACGCCGTTGGTGACGGTGGAGTCGCCGTTAGAGGTGTACGCGGACGTCGACCCTCGTACCCGTAAGGTTCGGGCGGCTCTGCGTAGGTATTCCGATGAGGCGACCATCGTCCGTCCGCGTGAGAATTACGCGACCTTGTATCTGCCTGACGAGACGATCTTCTACGACATCAGCGGCGAGGAGGGCTGGAAGGAGACCGGCCGCGACGAGCACCACCTCGGTGAGGTTCCGGTCGTGCCGTTGGTGAACCGTGGCAGGTTGTCGACCCGGAGTAGGCGCACGTTGGCGCTGTCGGGCCGTCATGGCAAGTCGGAACTCAGCCCGGTTTTGCCGTTGGCCAGGGGGGCGAACAAGATCGCCACCGACATGATGGTTGCGGCCGAGGGTGTGGCGATTCCGCTCCGCGGTCTGTGGGGTATCGGGCCGGATGACCTGGAGGACCAGGACGGGAACAAGCTCACAGCGATGCAGGCGATCCTCGGCAAACTACTGATGCTCCCGGTTGAGGGGGGCCGCGAGTTCCAATTCCCCGCCGCTGATCTGTCGAACTTCCATAAGACGATCAACCAGCTCGCACACCTGGTCGCGTCAATCGCTGGCCTGCCGTCGGACTATCTCGGGTTGACGACGGAGAATCCACCGTCTGCGGAGTCCCGGCGGGCGGGTGAGATCAGGTTGATCAGGCGGTGTGAGCGCAAGCAAACCCCGTTCGGCGGTGCGTATGAGCACATGCAACGGTTGGTGCGCCGGTTCCAGGATGGTGGCGGGCCGGTCGACAAGCGGCTGCTGAGCCTGGAGACGATCTGGCGTGACCCGGCCACGCCGACGGTCGCGGCGAAGGCCGACGCGGCAACGAAACTCCATGCCGAGGGGATCATCACCACACGGCAGGCCAGGGAGGATGTCGGGTACACCCAGGGTCAGATTCGGCGTATGGAACAGGAAGACGAGCGGGATGGCCAGCGGCAGGCTCGGGCCCTGTTCGGTGTGAAGCCTGACGAGGCTGGCCGGCAGACCGGCGACCAGGTGGCGTGACGGTGACGGCCGAGACGGAGGCGGCCGCCTACTACCAGGACCTGTCCCGCCTCGGCGCGCAGGCCACCGCTGTC
>DATCXL010000781.1:0-4802 GCA_036565825.1 Mycobacteriales bacterium | reverse complement strand
CGGCACGACCGCCGCCCCGGTCAGCAATGCCGGGTACAGGTCGGGGATCGCGGCGTCGAAGGCGAAGGAGGCAAGCAGACTCAACCGGTCCGTCGCGCCGATGGTCAGCGCGGCGATCTGGTTGTCCACCATGTGCAGCAGGGTGCGGTGGGTCTGTGCGACCGCCTTGGGCCGGCCGGTGGAGCCGGAGGTGAACAGCACGTACGCCGTGCCGTCCGGGTCGTCGGCGGGCACCGGCAGCGGCGCGGTCCGGTCGTCGGTGCGGATCACCGGACCCGCAACGTCCAACGCTTCGGCAAGCGTCAGCTGGTCCGGGTCGGCAAGCAGGGCCGACACCCTGGCGGTGGCGAGCTGGTGGCTCAGCCGGTCCGGCGGGAAGCCCGGATCGAGCGGGACACAGGTGGCGCCGGCCGCGAGTGAGCCCAGGATCGCCGCGATGGTCGGCGTGCCGTGCGTGGTGAGCAGCCCGACCCTCGTGCCCGGTCGGATGCCCGCCTCGACAAGGTGCCGGGCGCGGCCGCCGGCGAGTGCGGCCAGCCGGGAGTAGCTGAGTCCCCCGGTGTCGTCGATGACCGCGAGCCGCTGCGGCCACCGTTCGGCGATTACGGCAAAACGGCTGACCGGGTTGGTGCGAATCATCGCAGCACGACGGTTCCTGGACGGTTGTGGAAATGCGGCAGCCACGTTGCTGACGCGGGAGTCATCAGAGCTCCTGGAGATTGTCAACCTACGAGGTGACGCAATGTTAAAGATCCCTCACCGTCCGGGACGATACATATTTGGCGAATTAGGCCGAACAATCTTGCCTGTTACGCCCCAGAAGCGTAGATCATGCTCCATACGGCGCAAAAAGGTTGAAGCTTCATCGAGACGGACTCCAACAATGATCACCTACACGATCCATCTGATTACTCAAAGTAAGCCACAAAGCGACTCATGGCAGGGCATAACTACCGCGCGGGTCAAGTCCACAGGGCCCGCGGACGACCGGTGGCGCAACAGGTCGACGTCGGGAATGACCACCAGGGCGCGACGTGCCTGCGCGGTGATCGCCTCGTCGTCCGGTTCACCGGCCAGACGGTGGAAGCCGTACCGCCTGACACCGCACGTTTCGGCCGTGCGGCCGGGATTCGATCTGGCCGGCTTCAACCTCACGGCTGGCCACTGGCGCCAACACTGGTGGCCTGCGGTAGGTCACAATATGAGCGGACCGGCGGCTCGCCAGAGCCTGACCTGGGATCCTCCCTACTGGTACGTGTCCCCAACCGCACCACAGCACCTCACACGTACAGTCAGCGGCACCGGCCGTTCTCCGGGCCAACCGAAGCCGGCGCCGACCTCCTCGTATCCCCACCCCGGAGGATCAGTCGGCGCATCCGTCGCCGGGCCGCCGGGGCACCAACCCGGAAGGACAGTTCCGCCACAGTGACCAGTTCCGTCACCTCACGACCGGCATCACAGGAACCCTCCGAAGACAATCCGAGTTCTGGCCTACCCGCTGCCCTGGACCGATTCTTCGGTGTCAGCGAGCGCGGCAGCACGCTGGGCCGAGAGGCCCGCGGTGGGCTCACCACGTTCTTCACCATGGCCTACATCGTCGTCCTCAACCCACTGATCATCGGGCTGGCGCCGGACAGGAACGGGGACACCCTCGGCCTGGCCTCGGTCGCCGGTGTGACCTGCCTGGTCGCGGCGGCCATGACGATCCTGATGGGTCTACTCGGGAAGATGCCGTTCGGGCTGGCCACCGGGCTGGGACTCAACGCGTTCGTCGCGGTCAGCGTGGCGTCGCAGATGTCCTGGGCCGAGGCGATGGGCCTGGTCGTCATCGAGGGTCTGGTCATCACCCTGTTGGTGCTCACCGGCTTTCGGACCGCGGTGTTCCGGGCGATCCCGGCGTACCTGAAGGCATCCATCGCGGTCGGTATCGGCATGTTCATCACGTTGATCGGCCTGGTGGACGGCGGCCTGGTCCGTCGGATCCCGGACGCGGCCGGTACCACCGTGCCGGTGCAACTCGGTACCGACGGCACCGTGCACGGTTGGCCGCTGCTGGTCTTCCTGATCGGCCTGGCGTTGATCAGCGTGCTGGTGGTGCGCCGGGTCAAGGGCGCGATCCTGATCGGGATCGTGGCCACCACCGTGGTCGCGGCGATCGTCGACAAGCTGGCCCAGCCTGGTCCGGCGTTCGTCGACGGCAAGCCGAACCCCACCGGGTGGGCGCTGAACGAGCCGGCCCTGCCGGACCGCCTGCTGGACACCCCCGACCTGCACCTGGTCGGCCATTTCTCCCTGCTCGGGGCGTTCACGTCGGTCGGCGTGCTCACCGCGATCCTGTTGGTGTTCACCCTTGTGCTGGCCGACTTCTTCGACGTGATGGGCACCACCGTCGCGCTGGCCACCGAGGCGGACCTGCTTGACGAGGAGGGCATGTTCCCGCGCACCGGTCGGGTGCTGTTCGTGGACGGCTTGGCGGCTGTTGCGGGCGGTGCCAGTTCGGCGTCGTCGGCCACCACCTACGTGGAGTCCTCGGCGGGCATCGCCGAGGGTGCCCGCACCGGTCTGGCCAGTATCGTCACCGGGCTGCTGTTCGTGGCCGCGCTCGCGCTGACCCCACTGGTGTCAGTGGTGCCATCCGAGGCGGCCGGCCCGGCACTGGTGGTCGTCGGCGTGTTGATGATGGCGCAGATCCGCAAGATCGACTTCACCGACTACGCGGTCGCGATCCCGGCGTTCCTCACCATCGCCTTCATGCCGTTCACCTACTCGATCACCAACGGGATCGGTATCGGCTTCGTCGCGCACACCCTGATCAGGACTGTCCAGGGCAGGGCCAGGGAGATCCACCCGCTGATGTGGGGGGTGAGCGTGGTGTTCGTCCTGTACTTCGGCATCAACGTGGTGAAGAGCGTCTTCGGCGTCTCCTGAGCCGGCCGACCGCTGGGAGCCGCTGCGTAACCCACTTCGGATACGCAGCGGCGACCAACAGATCAGTCGTAGAACACGCGTTCGACCACGGTGTGGGCCCGGCGGGTGGCGCGCAGGTAGGCGTCGAGAAACTCGCCGGTGTCCCGACCGGGTGGGTAGCCGAACGCCCGCGCCACCCCGTCCAACACCCGGCCCCGTCGCGGCAACTGGTCCGACGCACGACCGGACACGAGCATCACGGCGTTACGGGCCCGGCCCGCCATCCGCCAGGCCGCCTCCAGCGCAGCGCCGTCGTCGGGTGCGAGCAGACCCGCGTCCAGGGCCGCCCGCAACGCGTCCAGGGTGCGCGCGGTACGCAATCCGGGAACCTCGGCGGCGTGCCGGAGTTGGAGTAGCTGGACGGTCCACTCGACGTCGGCCAACCCGCCCCGACCCAGCTTGGTGTGGGTGGCCCGGTCGGCACCGCGGGGCAGCCGCTCGGTGTCCACCCGGGCCTTGATCCGCCGGATCTCGACCACCTCGGTCTGAGCCGGTCCACCGTCGGGATAGCGCACCGGGTAGATCAGGTCGACGAACCGGGCACCCAACTCCGGGTCACCGGCCACCGGTACCGCACGCAGGAGCGCCTGTGACTCCCAGACCGACGACCAGCGTCGGTAGTACTCCCGATAGGAGTCCAGACTGCGCACAAGTGGACCACTCCTACCCTCCGGACGCAGGGCCGCGTCCACACTCACCTCCGGGTCCGGGCCCGGTTCGGCGAGCAGTGCCCGCATCCGCTCGGCCACCGACTGGGCAGCACGGGTGGCGTCGGTCGCGTCGACACCCGGCAGTGGCTCGTGCACGAAGAGCACGTCAGCGTCGGACCCGTACCCCAACTCGGCGCCACCAAGCCGTCCCATCGCGATCACGGCCAGCCGGGTCGGCACTTCGCCAGCCTCCCGCGATGCCACGTCCAGCGCGGCCCGCAGGGTCGCGACCATCACCGCGGTCAGCGCCTCACCCACCTCGACCACGTCGAGCCGGCCGAGCAGGTCGGCGCACGACACCCGCAACAACTCCTGCCGGCGCAGTGCCCGGGCTGCCGCCACCGCGTTCTGGGCGTCGGTGTGCCGGGACACCGCGCCTCGCAACGCCCGGTCCAGTTGCTCCACCGACCTTGGTACCAGGTCCTGGTCGGAGCCCAGCATCGCCAGCGCCTCTGGTGCGCGGCCCAGCAGGTCGGCCACGTACCGGCTGGAACCGAGCAGCAGCGCGAGTCGGTCGGCGACCTGTCCGGTGTCACGCAGCAGCCGCAGGTACCACGGAGTGTGCTGCAACGCCTCGGACACCTGCCGGTAGGCCAGCAGGCCCGCGTCCGGGTCAGGGGCGTCGGCAAACGAACCGAGCATCGCGGGCAGCAGTGCCCGCTGTATCGCCGCGCGCCGGGACACCCCTGCGGTCAGCGCGGAAAGGTGCCGCAGCGCACCGTCCGGGTCGACGAACCCGAGTGCGGCCAGCCGACTGCGCGCGGCCTGCGGGCTCAGCCGAAGTTCCTCGGTAGGCACCCGGGCCACCGCGTCGAGCAGTGGCCGGTAGAACAGCTTCTCGTGTAGCTGACGGACCCGCCGGGTGTGCCTGATCCGGTCGGCCTCGAACAACTCGACCGCGTCCGCACGCGGGTCCGACCGGTACCCCATGGCCCGGGCGAGCCAGCGCAGCGCGACGGCATCGTCGGGCACCAGGTGGGTACGGCGCAGACGTTGCAACTGGAGTCGGTGCTCGACAGTACGCAGGAAGCGGTACGAGCCTTCCAACGCTGCCGCGTCCTGTCGCCCCACGTACCCGCCGCGGGCGAGTGCGTCGAGCGCCACCAGGGTGGTGCCGCTGCGCAG
>DATCXL010000779.1:0-5685 GCA_036565825.1 Mycobacteriales bacterium | reverse complement strand
CCCTGACCAGGGTCCAGCCGGCGGCGTAGCCCCAGTCGACCAGGCGGTCGCGCACCGCGCGGCCCGCGCCCACCGCGGCGGTCACCCAGCCGCCCGACCGGGGCCCACCGGCTTCACCGTCGACTGCCGATGTACCTCGGCCAGCCTTTGCGCCACGGTCACCGTGGTCGCGCCCACCAGGAACCACAACGCCACGGCCAACACGTAGGGCACCCCGAACCCGTCCAGGCCGGTGCCGACCAGCACGATGATCATTCGTTCGGCACGCTCGGCGAACCCGACGTTGCAGGTCAGGCCCAGCCCCTCGGCCCGCGCCTTGATGTAGGAGGTGAGTACGCCCATCACCAGAGACAGCAACGCGGCCAACGCGAGCGGGCGGCTGTGCCCGGATCCGAGGAACCACCAGGTCAGGGTTGCGAACACGGCGGCATCGACCGCCCGGTCACAGGTCGAGTCGAGCAACGCACCGAACTTCGAGGACACCCCGCGTGCCCTGGCCACCGCACCGTCGACCATGTCGAGCATCACGAAGAACCAGATCACCAGGGTGCCGACCAGGAACCAGCCCCGGGTGAAGAATCCGACCGCTCCGGCGATGGCACCGAAGGTGCCGACCACGGTCACCGCGTCGGGGGTGACACCCGCGCGGGCGAGCCGGCTACCAAGGGGCGCCAACGCCCTGGAGACCGAGGCGCGGGCGAAGATGTTGAGCATGCTGGTCCGTTCTCAAGAATGTGGACGGTGCACACGATATCGCCGGGCCGAGGTGGCACCTCCGCCTCGGCCGGGGCAGACCCGACCGTAACGGTCCAACCGATGCGCGCTGACCCGACCCGCACCCTGTCCTCGGGGACAGAACGTGACAGGGTGGTTACCGCCTATCCCACAACATCAGACATCGCATCGGACAACCGGGCAGATGACGGGCAGGTGACCGGTGGCTCGGAAGACGAACAGGTTAGCAGTGGGTGTCCGCCAACATTCTCGGTTTCGACCCGCCTCATCCTGTCGGAAAGGTTGTCCCATCCGTGTTCGAAGGTGTCGAATCGCATCCATGCCATCGGGCCGGGTGCCCGCGGGCGCACCGACGTGCGGGGTCGGGTCGGGCCAGCCGACCCCGCGTCCAGCCGGAGGGTTCAGGCCGTCCGGCTGGACGACTCATGACGACTCATGGACGACTCGTGGATGACTCGCTCGTAGGAGGCGACCATGGCTGGCAGATCATCGGAGAAGGGGGCGACCGCCGAGACGGCGGCGGTGGACCGCCCCGACCGGGTGCGCAACGTCGCGGTCGTCGGTCACGCCGGCGCCGGCAAGACGACGCTGGTGGAGGCGCTGGCGGCCGCGACCGGAACGATCTCCCGGATGGGGTCGGTCATCGACGGCACGACAGTGTCCGACTCGGACCCGGCCGAGGCCCGCCAGCAGCGTTCTGTCTCGCTGGCGGTGGTGCCGGTCGAATACGACGGGATCAGGATCAACCTGCTCGACACCCCCGGATACGCCGACTTCGTCGGCGAACTTCGGGCCGGGCTACGGGCCGCGGACGCGGCCCTGTTCGTGGTGTCGGCGGTGGACGGGGTGGACGCGGCCACCGTCGCGCTGTGGGAGGAGTGCGCCACGGTGGGAATGCCGCGGGCGGTGGTGGTGAGCCGGCTGGACCAGCAACGCGCCGACTTCGACGAGGCCGTGGCGATCTGCGCGCGGGTCTTCGGTGACGGGGTGCTGCCGCTGTACCTGCCCATGGCCGGTGACGACGGGTTGGCGGCCGGAACCATCGGCCTGCTGTCCCGCAGGGTCTACGACTACTCCGCCGGGGGCTACCCGCCCAAGGACCACGACCCCGACCCGCAGCACCTGGAGCTGATCGAGGAGTCGCGTAACAACCTGATCGAGGGACTCATTGCCGAAAGCGAGGACGAGTCCCTGATGGACCGCTACCTCGGCGGCGAGGACCTGGACATGCCCTCGTTGGTCGCCGATCTGGAGACCGCGGTGGCACGTGGTTCGTTCCACCCGGTGCTGCCGGCCTGCGCGGTGAACAGCGTGGGGGTCGCCGAGATCCTGCAACTGCTGACCGGGGGCTTCCCGTCCCCGGTCGGGCGCGAACTGCCGCCGGTGACCGGTGTGGACTCCACCCCGCGCGACCCGCTGACCTGTGACCCGGCCGGACCGCTGGTGGCCGAGGTGGTCAAGACGATCGTCGACCCGTACGTGGGCAGGGTGTCACTGGTGCGGGTGTTCTCCGGAACCCTGCGCCCGGACGTGCCGATCCACGTGTCCGGGCACGGGCCGGCCAGGCGCGGGCGCGATGACCACGACGTGGACGAGCGACTCGGGCACCTGTTCTCCCCGCTGGGCGCAACGCTGCGTCCGACCGCGTTCTGCGTGGCCGGTGACATCTGTGCGATCACCAAGCTGACCTCCGCGCAGACCGGTGACACGATCTCGGCCAGGGACGCCCCGCTGCTCGTCGCCGCCTGGGACATGCCCGAGCCGCTGCTGCCGGTGGCTGTGCAGGCCAGGTCCCGCAGCGACGAGGACGCCCTTGCCAAGGGACTGGCCAAGCTCGCCGCCGGTGACCCGACGCTGCGACTGGAGCGCAACCCGGAGACCCACCAGCTCATCCTGTGGTGCATGGGCGAGGCCCACGCCGACGTGCTGCTCGACCGGCTCCGCGAGCAGGGTGTGGATCTGGAGACGGTGCCGGTGGCGGTGCCACTGCGCGAGACGTTCGGTGGCAGGGCGTCGGGACACGGCCGGCACGTCAAGCAGTCCGGCGGCCACGGTCAGTACGCGGTGTGCGACATCGAGGTCGAACCGCTCCCCCGCGGCGGCGGGTTCGAGTTCGTCGACAGGATCGTCGGCGGGGCGATACCGAACCAGTTCATCCCGTCGGTGGAGAAGGGGGTACGGGCCCAGATGGAACGCGGTGTGGCCACCGGGTTTCCGATGGTGGACATTCGGGTGACCCTGGTGGACGGCAAGGCGCACAGCGTCGACTCCTCCGACGCGGCGTTCCAGACCGCCGGCTCGCTCGCCCTGCGTGAGGCGACCAGGGCCACCCAGGTGCTGTTGCTCGAACCGGTGCACGCGGTCGAGGTCATCGTGCCCGACGTGCACGTCGGTCCGGTGATGAGTGACCTGTCGGGTCGGCGTGGCCGGGTCACCGGCACCGAGTCGGTCGGCAACGAGCGCAGCCTGGTACGCGCCGAGGTACCCGAGACCGAACTGGTCCGCTACGCGGTCGACCTGCGCTCACTCACCGCAGGAACCGGACGGTTCACCCGGGACTACCTGCGGCACGATCCGATGCCCGAACACGAGGCGCGTCGGGCACTGGCCGCACACGACGGTAGCTGACCCGATCACGTCTGTGCCCGGGCGACAGGCCGACCGGGTCCGGTCCGCGGGTCCGGGCTGGGCCGTCATGGCGGTACCGCCGGTGTGGGCGGTACCGCCGGGTGTCAACCCGGGACGGGTGGTGGGCGTCCACAGTGCATCCACCGGTGGTTGGACGGCCGGTCACAGTTCATGGGGGAAAGATGTCCACGGTTCGGGTTTCGTCGCGTCTCCTGTCTCCGCTCGCCCTGGCCGGCCTGACCGGCCTGACCGTCGTGGCGCTGGTACTGCCGGGCGCGGCTCCGGCACGGGCGGCCGACTTCTCCACCAACCCGGTCGAGGCGGCACCGACAGACACCGCACAGACCGTGGTGTCGGCGGTGAATGTCGGGCACCACCCGGGCTTCGACCGCCTGGTGTTCACCTTCACCGGTCCACTGCCCGGCTACTCGGTGGCCTACGTACCGCAGGTGGCCCAGGACGCCTCCGGCCACCCGGTGGCGCTACAGGGTTCGTCGTTCGCGCTGGTCACGTTGCGTTCCACCTCGACCACAACCCACGCTCCACAGCAGACCGTCACCCCGCACCTCCCGATGCTGCGACAGGTCGCCGGCGCGGGCGACTTCGAGGCGGTGACGTCCTACGGCGTCGGCCTGGCTGCCAGGTCGGGCATGCGGGTGCTCACCCTGACCGGCCCCAACCGACTGGTGGTGGACTTCGCCATCCCGGGTGGAACAGCCACCGCCACCCCGGCTGACACCTCGGTCGCACCGGTCGGGTCGCCGGCCCCTGGCGCGGAAGGCACTGTCACTCCGGCCACCACCACGCCGGCACCGGGCACGGGTACGTCGGCGGCAGCAGCAGACCCTGGATCCGACGCCGACAACTCACCGGGCGGACCGTCGACCGGCGCGCTGACCGCCGGGGGCGTCGGGCTGGTCGCGCTCGGCGCCGGCGGTTATCTGCTGTTCCGCCGCCGGCCGATCTGACCGGCGTGGTCACGGCCTGCCGGACCACGGCCCCGCCGGATCACAGCCCTGCCTGGTCGGCCTCACGCTTTCGGCAGTGCGCCCACCGCGGCGTCGAAGGCCCGCACGGTCTGTTCCAGGTCGGCCATGGTGTGCGCGGTGGACAGGTACCACCTGCCGCCCGGCATGACGAACACACCACGGCGCAGTAGCTCCACTGTCAACGCCTCGTACAGGTCCCAGTCTCCGGCGACGAAGTCTGCGAACGAACCGACCGACCCGACACCGAGCACGCACTGGACGACCGGGCCGACGCTGTGCACGGACCCGGTGACCCCGTGCGTACGCAGCGCGACACGCATGCCCTCCACGAGAACGTCGGTCCGTTGCTCCAGCGTGTCGTACACCGCAGTACCGGCCAACTCCGACAGGGTGGCGTGTGCGGCGGCCAGCACGATCGGATTGCCGTTGAAGGTGCCGGCGTGTACCACCCCACGGGTCACCTGGTCGATGATCTCGGCCCTGCCGGCCACCGCCGACAGCGGGAACCCGCCACCGATCGCCTTACCGAGCACGACCAGATCCGGGCGCACCCCGAACCGCTCGACGGCACCACCGTGGGCTATTCGGAATCCGGTGATCACCTCGTCGAAGATGAGCAGCGATCCGGTGGCGTCGCACAGTTCGCGCAGTCGGTCGAGGAAGCCGTCGGTGGGTGGGATGACCCCCGAGTTACACAGCACCGGCTCACACAGCACGGCGGCCACGTCGTTGCCCGGATCGCGCAGCAACTCGCCGACCCGGTCCAGGTCGTTCCACCCGGCGACCAGGATGTCGTCCAGCACGGCTGGATTCTGCCCACGGCTGGTCAGCACGGGCCGGCCGGCCGGGTCGACGTTGCGGTAGCTGATCAGGGTCTGGTCGGACCAGCCATGGTAGTGGCCCTCGAACTTGACCACCCGCCGCCGACCGGTCACCGCCCTGGCCAGCCGCAGTGCGATCTGGACCGCCTCCGAGCCGGTGTTGGACCACAGCACGCGTTCAACTCCGGGAACCGCGGCGCACACCTGTTCGGCCACCTGATACTCCCAGTGGTGGCCCGCACCGAAGGTCTGGCCGAGTGGCAGTTGGGCGCCCACCGCCCGAACCACCTCGGGATGGCTGTGGCCGAGGATGAGCGGCCCCCAGCCAAGCACGTAGTCGACGTACTCGTTGCCGTCGACGTCGGTGAGCCTGCTCCCCTGCCCGCGCTCGAAGAAGAGCGGATGAGGGGCCATGGAGGCCCGCAGGCCGGTGCTCACACCGCCGCCGAGACTCTGCTTGCAACGCTCCCAGGCGAGCGCCGAGGTGGACCACGTCCCCGTCACGTCACGCC
>DATCXL010000755.1:0-2962 GCA_036565825.1 Mycobacteriales bacterium | reverse complement strand
GCACCCGCCGCGACCCCCGCCGTGCGGTTTCGTGCCGTCGGTGGTGTCAGCGTGGGTGTCGACGGTGGTTGCCGCGCGACCCGGTTCGACGGTCGCCGGTGGGGTCAGACCGTGGCGGGCCGCAACGAGGGTGAGCCGCGCCCGTCGCGCGGTCCCGGTGGCGCGGCGGTCGACTGACGGACCACCAGCGACACCGGCAACAGCACCGAGCGGGGATGCCGGTCGGGGTCGCGCAGCGCCTCGAGCAGCATCCGCGCCGCCTCCACCCCGATCTGGTAGTGCGGGATGCGTACCGTGGTCAGCGGGGGCCGGACCCGGTCCACGAACGGTATGTCGTTGAAGCCGACCACGCTGACCGCTTCGGGACAGGACAGGCCGCGTTCCTCCAGCGCGTCGTAACACCCCAACGCGAGCAGGTCGTTGCCGGCCAGCACCGCGGTGAACCTCGCCCCGCGGTCGAGCAGGAGGGCGAGCGCGCGGGCACCCTCGGCCAGGGTCCAGGAGTCACAGGTGGCGACCAGGCCGGGGTCGTCGGGCAGGCCGTGGTCGCGCAGCGCCTGGTGGTAGGCACGCAGTCTGACCAGGCCGGTCGAGGTGTCCTGTGGTCCGGCCAGATGCGCGATCCGGCGGTGTCCCAACTCGACCAGGTGCCGCACCGCCACCGCCACCCCGGTCGCGTCGTCGGCGGTGACCGCCGGGACGTCGGTGCGGTCCAACCTACGGTTCACCAGCACCATCGGCATGCCCTCGGCGGCGAAGTCCTCCAGCAGCGGGTGACTACGCCGCGCCGCCGCCACGATCAGACCCTCCACCTGCCGGGACCGCAGCGACTCGACCTGGGCGCCCTCCCGTTCCGGGTCGTTGTCGGTGTTGACGATCCAGGCGTTGTATCCGGCCGGGCCCAGCTCGTCCTCGACACCCCGCACGATCGGCGGGAACAACGGGTTGGTCAGGTCGGGGATGACCACGCCGATGCTCGCCGACCGCGAGGTCTTCAGACTGCGCGCTATCGGGTTCGGCCGGTAGCCGAGGGACCTGGCAGCTCTGATCACCCGTTTGGCGGTCTCGTCGTTGACCAGCTCTCGGGTGTGCGGGTTCAGCGCGCGCGACGCGGTCGCCGGGTGGACGCCTGCGCGTTCGGCGACGTCGCGGAGCGTGGGGCGCCTCACGGTGGGCAGGGTACCAAGGTCGGTTTCACGGCCGGCCCGGGCGACACCGGTCATCCATCGGGCCGCAGGAATGTCTCGTCGACGAGACCCGAACCCCACACCGCGGCGCCGTCGAGAGTTCCGGTCGGGCTGGTAGTGCTGGGCGGCCCGGGTGGCGACGTCGGTCTGGTTTCCCGCGGGGTGGTGGGTTGGTGTCGTCGGCGCAGGTCGACCACGGTGGCCAGCGACGCCGGGTCCACCCGACCAGAGGGCACCAACCCCTCGTCCGGGTCGGTCAACACGTCGACGTAGCGGGCGGCGGTCGACACCGACATGCCCGAGGCCTGCGCGGCCAGCCTCACCGCGTCCTTTCGGTGCCGACCAGCCAGCAGCGCGTCGGCGGTCTCTCGCAGCGCCCGGACCAGAGCGCCGACCCGGGGATCCCGCTCCACGCAGGCTGTTGCGGGCACGGCCAGCACAGTGCCCAGGTAGGGCGCGCCGGACCGGCCGATCCGGGCCAGTCGCCGCAGACCGGCCTCCTCGGCGTGCAGATCGTTACCCGCGTTGAGCATGGTGGCGTCGCAGTCGCCGGCGAGCAGGACGCGCAGCCGACGTGGGGTGGAACCGAGTTCGACCACCCTGTAGTCGACGTCTCGCCGCAGGCCCGCCCGGCCCAGCAACTCGTACCCGGCGTAGGCGAAGCCGGAGTCGGCGACGTCGACTCCCAGTACGCCGCCGCGGATGTCGGGCACCGAGTCGACGCCGGCGCGGCCGAACAACGACAGTCCCAGGCCACGGTCGACCGCGAGCACGATGCGGACGTCGAGCAGTCGGTTGAGCGGGTTGGTCGGCCCGAACCGGTAGACCAGCACGTTGTCCGGGCTGGTCAGGGCGGCATCGAGTTCTCCGGCCAGCAGCGCCCTGAACTGGGCCGGCGAGGACGGCACCGGAACCTCCCGCACCGACAGTTGGTGTCTGGCCAGCGCCCCGGCGTCACGCGCCAGCCGTACCAGCACCGAGGGGCTGAAGGTGCCCACCCGCAGCGGAGAGGCCATGGTGTGCTCCCGGACGCCGTCCCTTACCCGTCGACCCACGATCCTGGGTGCAGGTTACACAAACGATTGCGGAAACGCAGCCGTTGAGCGGGCGCAAATGTCACCGCCCTCGGCGGGCTGGTGCGAACCGGAAGGCTCCCCACGCCCGGGATACGCGCCGGACTCTTGACACGGCAACAGACCCCACTCAAAATTGCCGAATCGCAATCGATTGCGAGGCTGGATCGACTGGCTTCGACTGTCTTGGACGAGTTCGCCGAAGTTCGACCAAGTTCGACCAAGGAGGCCCCTGATGGCCGTCCGAAAGCGTGCTTCGCGTTCAGCCACCCGGTCCGGACTCGGCGCGGTCGTCGCCCTGCTCCTTGTTGGCGCCCTCGGGTTGACCGGCTGTGGTGCTGGGAACGCCGGCTCCGGGTCGTCGTCGTCCGGGGCGCTGGTGGTGGGCATCTCGTTGCCGCTGACCGGCGACTTCTCCCAACCCGGCGGACAGGCCAGGCGCGGCTACGAGATCTGGCGCGACATGGTCAACGCCGACGGTGGTGTGCTCGGCCGCAAGGTTGAACTGAAGATCACCGATGACGCGAGCAACCAGGACACGGTGGTCGCCGACTACACCAAGCTGATCACCCAGGACCACGTCGACCTGCTGTTGGGCACCTTCTCCTCGTTGCTGAACTACCCCGCCTCGGCGGTCGCGGCGAAGAACGGGATGGTGTTCGTCGAACCGGCCGGCGGCGCGCCCAAGATGTTCAACCGCGG
>DATCXL010000750.1:0-3463 GCA_036565825.1 Mycobacteriales bacterium | reverse complement strand
ACCCGCAGCACGGTGGCCACCACGTCGGTGACCCGTTCGGCCCGCACCTGGCCCTCCATGGACAACCCGGCCGCGATGCTGGCGTCGTGGATGCGGGTGCGGACATATCCCGGGTAGACGGTGCTGACCGACACGGCGGTGCCGTACTCCATTCGCAGGGCGTCGGCGTAGGCGGTGAGACCGCGCTTGGACACCGCGTAGGCACCGGCGAAGGGCAGGCTCACGTAGGCCAGTTCGGAGGCGACGAACACCACCCGGCCACTGGTCGCCAGCAACGCCGGCAGTGCGGCCGCGGTGACCCGCCAGGGCCCGAGCAGGTTGACCTGTAGGGTTCGCGCTCCCTGCGGGTCCGGTGCGGCGCCCGCGTCCACCGGTTCTCCGATCCCGGCGTAGTGGACCAACATGTCGAGGCCGCCCAACCGGCTCACCGCCTCGGCCACCACGGCGGACACCGCGTCGGGGTCGGTGATGTCGCAGTCCAGGACTCCCTCGCCCGGCCGGGTGTCCAATCCGACCACCCGCGCGCCCAGACCTCGCAACAGCGCACAGGTCTGCGAGCCGAAGGCACCGGCCGCACCGGTGACCAGCACGCGGCGTCCGGGCGGCAGGTGTGGGGGCATGCGACCACTCCCAACTTGATGTTACCGAAGGTAACAGTTACTACTGGTAACATGAAGCACCCCGGCGGCCCTGTCAACCCGCCCGCCGACACCCACCCCGACACCCACCCGGATTCCCGCGCGGTCGGCCGTGAGGACGCCCGACGCGGACGCTGGCGTGGTCACCGTGCGGCCCGCCGCGAGCAACTGGTCGAGGCTGCGATCCGGGTTGTCCGCCGGGATGGAGCGGGCACCGGCATGGACGGCATCGCGACCGAGGCCGGGGTCACCAAGCCGGTGCTCTACCGGCACTTCACCGACCAGGCCGAGCTCTACCTCGCGGTCGGCCAACGGGTCGCCGACACCCTGCTACGCACGCTGCAGGCCGAACTCGAACACGGGCGGGAACCTCGTGCCCACCTCGCCGCGGTGATCGACACCTACCTGGGCGCGATCGAGGCCGAACCCGAGCTGTATAGGTTCGTCACCCGCCGTTCCTTCGCCGATCGGCCGGTCGGACGCGACCTGGTCGCCGACTACACGACGCTGATCGCAGCCGCGGTGTCACGGGTCCTCGGTGAGCGCCTGCGCGCCGCCGGGTTCGACCCGGACCCGGCCGGTCCGTGGGGGCACGGTCTGGTCGGGCTGGTGCAGGCGGCCGGGGACTGGTGGCTGGACCGCCCCGGCATGAGCCGGGCCGCACTCACCGAGCAGCTCACCACGCTGGTCTGGAACGGTCTGGCTCTCGCTCTGGCCGCCGACTAACCGGCCGGCGCAGCCAGGCGCCCTTCCACCGACGCCGAGGCGGCTTCTGGCAATCGATTGTTGACCGTCACTGACGCCACCCCTACTTTGTCCAAAAAGATCATTTATCAGCAAAAAGCGGCGGGGCGGCTGCCGCATGCCACGTGCCGTCCAGGCCCAACACGCCCGTGAACCGGCGTGCCACCAGGTCCGCCCGTCCGACGACCAAGCCCGACAACCAGGCAACGACAACCCGGCCCAACGACCAGTTCAGACGACCAGCTGGATGACTCGGTCCGACGACATGGTCCGGCGACACGGTTGACGACCGGGTTCGACGACCGGGTCCGACGACACCGATCGACGTCACCACCCCGGTCGCCAGGTCGTGCATCGGCTCGCACCGATCAGGGCGCGGCGACGACCGATCCCGAACCCATGCTCTGGCTGATGCCCTCGCAGGAGGTGACCGATGTACCGGCAGGTTATCGACCCTGTCTCCCATTCCCTCGGACTGACCGCCATCTTCGCCGCGCTGCCCCTGGTCGTGTTGTTCGTCATGATCGGCGCGCTGCGGATAAAGGCGTGGATCGCATCGCTGGTGGCGCTGGCGCTGTCACTGCTGGTCGCGATCGTGGTCTACTCGATGCCGGTCGGGCAGGCCCTGCTCTCCGGCACCCTCGGCGTGACCAACGGGTTCTTCCCCATCCTGTGGATCGTGATCAACGCGATCTGGATCTACAACATCACCGTCCAGACAGGACACTTCGACGTACTGCGTCGGTCGTTCAGTTCGGTCAGTGACGACAAGCGCATCCAGGCCATCATCATCGCGTTCTGTTTCGGTGCGCTGTTGGAGGCGCTGGCCGGCTTCGGTACCCCGGTGGCCATCACCGCGGTCATGCTGATCGCGATCGGCTTCTCGCCGATGCGCGCGGCCGTGCTGGCACTGGTGGCCAACACCGCCCCGGTCGCGTTCGGGGCGCTGGCCAGTCCGATCACCGGCCTGACCGCATCGTCGGGCCTGGACTTCGACACCCTCGGTGCCATGGTCGGTCGCCAGACCCCGATCCTGTCCATCTTCGTGCCGCTCGTGCTGGTCGGCATCGTGGACGGCCGCCGCGGGGTACGGCAGACCTGGATGCCCGCGCTGGTGACCGGTACGACGTTCGGCATCGCGCAGTACATCACCTCGAACTTCCTCTCGGTTTCGCTGGCCGACGTGGTGGCGTCGCTGGTCTCCGCCGCGATTCTGGTCGTGCTGCTGCGGAGTTGGCAGCCTTCGGAGGTGCTTGCCGCCGAGACCGGACCGGCGGTGGTGGCCGGTGGCGCGGCTGACACACCCACCCCGGAGTTCACCCGGCGGGTCGAGCACCCCGACTCGGGCGGCGAGATCGCGAAGGCCTACGCCCCGTACCTCATCATCATCGCCATCTTCGTGATCGCCCAACTCGGCCCGATCAAGGAGCAGTTGAACAAGACCGTCGAGACCTTCAACTGGCCCGGGTTGCACATCGAGACCACCACCGGTGCGGTCTCCAGCATTTCGGTGTTCAAGTTCAACTGGCTGAACACTCCCGGCTCGCTGCTGCTCATCGCCGGCCTGGTCACCATGGTCGCGCTGCGGGTGAGCGTGGCCGATGGGCTGCGCGCGTACGGTCGTACCCTGCAACAACTGTTCTGGGCGATCGTGACCGTGATGGCCGTGTTGGGTGTGGCGTTCGTGATGAACGCGAGTGGACAGACCATCACGTTGGGCAACTGGCTGGCGGGTGCCGGTAGGTGGTTCGCGGTCCTCTCTCCGATCATGGGCTGGATCGGCGTGGCGGTCAGCGGTTCGGACACCTCGTCGAACGCACTGTTCGGCGGGCTCCAGGTCGCCGCGGCCCACAAGGCCGGGCTGGACCAGGTGCTGATGGCCGCGGCCAACAGTTCCGGTGGCGTGCTCGGAAAGATGGTCTCCCCGCAGAACCTGGCCATCGCGGCCAGCGCGGTGGGCCTGGCCGGTAAGGAGGGGGACCTCTTCCGCAAGGTGTTCCTGTGGAGCCTGGTGTTCCTGGCCGGCATGTGTCTGCTGGTACTGCTCCAGTCCACCGCACTGTTGTCCTGGATGATTCCCT
>DATCXL010000671.1:0-2101 GCA_036565825.1 Mycobacteriales bacterium | reverse complement strand
TTGCGCCCGACCGGCACCGTGGCGAGCACCGCGCTGCTGCCGGTGTCGACGACCTTGAGGTCGTTGGAGACCTCGTGGACGACGAAGAGGCGGGTGCCTTCCCGGTTGCCCGAAATCCCGTTGGGGCGCTGACCCACGTCGATCTGCTCGAGGATGCGCAGGTTGCTCGGATCGGCGCTCAGGACCACCACCCGGTTCAGCCCCGCGACCGTGACGTAGGCGTTCGGGCCCTGCAGGCCCTTGAAGCCGAACGCGATCTGCTGCGGTGCGGGGCCCACGTTGATCGACGCGATCTTGTCCTGGGTCGCGGGATCGATCACGTAGATGTCGGTCCCGCCGGTGTTGGTGCCCCAGATGCGGCCGTCGGGGCCGAGCACCAGGAAGTGCGGGTTGGTGCCCACCGGGATCGCCTTCAGCACCCGGTGCGACGCGGTGTCGATCACCTCCACCGTCTTGTCGCCCTGGTTGCTCACGTAGGCGAAGCGGCCGTCGCGAGAGAAGGTGAGCCCGGTCGGCCCCTTGCCCACCCCGATGGTGCCCAGGATACGGAAGGTCGTGGTGTCCACCACCGAGATGGTGTTCTCGCCGATGTTGGCCACCCACGCCTGGCGGTTGTCGTTGGTGAGCGTCACCACGTGCGCGCGATCGCCGGTGGCGATCGAGGCCACCGTCTCCATCGCCTTGGTGTTGATCGCGGAGAGACGGCCGGAGGCGAGGTTGGTGGCGAAGAGCCAGCGCCCGTCGCGGGAGACGGCCAGGTCGTGCGTCGCGTGGTTGCGCGCGTCGACGGTGCCGACCACCTGGAAGCTGTCCCCGTCGATCACGGTCACCGAGTTCGAGCTCTCGTTGGCCACGTACACCCGGGAGTGGGCGGGCTCCTCCGCCTCCTTGCCTTGCATCTCGGTACATCCGGACAGGGCCGCGAGCGCCGCCGCGACGAGCGCGAGCCCGGTCGAGCGGCTGATGGGCATGGCGTGCATGGGCTCCTCCATTGGGGCACTGCCTTCGGGGCGCCTCAAAAGCCTCCCTACCTTGGTCCAGGAGGCCGAGGGGAGTCAAGGATATTCCCCGTTTCCGGTTCGTTGACAGCGCGGGGCCGGAGGCATACTCTCTACGGCAACGCGGAGCGCCATTGCCTGCCGTGACAACCCTGGCAAGCCCGGAGCCGATCCAAGCCTCGTGATGCGGACACCGCGGACCACCGGTCCCGTGGCGGCCGTCGTCGTGGCGCTGGCGTTGCTGGCGTCGACCCTGGGCGGCGCCACGACCGCGTGGGCCCAGGCCCCGAAGGCCGAGCGGCCCTCCTACGCCGTCGGCGACCGGTGGATCCGGAGCGACGGCGCCTACGATCTGATCCGGATCGACAACGGCCGCTATGTGTTCGCGGCCGACGGTGGCCGCGAGGTCCACTTGACCCGCGACCTGGGCATCGCCAAGGTCGTGCGCGCCGGGCAGACCGCGCTCGAGCTCGATCCCGCGCCCGCGCCGACCTGGCCCCTCGAGGTCGGCCAGTCCGGCGTGACCTGGCTCACCCTCAAGAGCTCGGACCGGCAGTACGGCCAGACCGTGGTGCGCGTCTCGTGGCGGGTCGAGGCTTACGAGGACGTGCGGGTGCCGGCCGGGACATTCAAGGCCTACCGCATCGTGCAGGTCCTGGAGCCGCGGTTCCTCTCGACCTCCCCGCAGTCGCGTCGGCTGGAGGTGGCCCTCTGGTACGCGCCCGCCGCCCAGCAGCTGGTGCGGGCCGACGGCGGCGACCTGAATGGCCTCGCCTTCCAGGCCGTCGCCCTGGACCGGCCGGGGCAGGCGCCGCTCGCGGTCGCCCTGCTCGATCCCAAGGACAAGGGCCGGGTCACCACCGACCGGGTCACGCTCACGGGGCGGGTCACCGGCGGGACCGGGCCCCTCCGGATCGCGGTCACGCACAACGGCGCCGAGGTGGCCCAGCAACAGGAGCCGGGCACGCCCGGCAAGGACGTGTCGGTCAGCGTGCCCATCAAGCTGCTGGAAGGGCCGAACACCCTGATCGTCACCGCGACCGACGGGTCGGGCACGATGCGCCAGCAGCAGCGGGTGGTCTTCTACGACAAGGCGGCGCCGG
>DATCXL010000054.1:0-4429 GCA_036565825.1 Mycobacteriales bacterium | reverse complement strand
GTGGAGACACTGCGCCGCGCCGGCTGGAAGGGTGAGGAACTCGCCGGGCATCGTCGCTTCGGGCCGCTGGAGTATCCGTGCCCGGCCGGCCGGCTGACCGTGGGCAAGGCCGGCGAGATGATCTACGTGAACCTACGTCCGGCCGGGCTGGCCGAGGTGACCGAGGCGTGGCTGTACACCTCGGTGGACGGTGACGGCGGTGAGCTTGGTGCCCTGCTGGTCGGCTGGCAGGACCGGCTGACCGGACAGAACTTCTCGGACTTCGCCACCCAGGTCCGGGCCACGTTCCCGCACACCTCCTGGCGCTGGGGCCCCGGCGAGCACCCCTGACCACAGAACCGCTCCGGCGGTGTGGATCAGGAATCGTCAGGGTGGCAGGACGGTGGTCAACGCACCGCCTGCAGCAGGGCACGGACGACCGGCCCGGCCGAACCCTCCCCGGCGTCACCGCCCTGCACCACGCACCCGACCGTCAGGTCGCCGCGGAAGGCGATCATCCAACCGTTCGCCGGCTGGCCGGCCACCTCGGCGGTGCCCGTCTTGGCACTGACAACTCCGGGCTGGGCTGGGTGCCGGGCCGCCAGACTCGCGAGGATGCCCGACAGCGAGGGGTGCTCCGCCGCGGTGAGTACGGTGCCGTGGCGGTCGGCAACACCCGACCTGGTCGGTGCCGATCGAGTCGGCCCCAACCGCAGTACCAGGTCCTCGGTCAGTTTCGGGTTGATGATGGCGGGCGACCAGCTCACCCGCCAGGTCTCGCCGTCGAGGTGGACGGGCACGGCCGAGTCGTACTTCCACGCACCCACTCCACGCAGGTTCAGCGTCGCGGTGAACGCGACGTTGCCGGCATCGGCAGCATGCGGTACCAGGGTGGCATCGGTTATCGGCAGGTTCCGATACAGCTCGCCCAGTCGGGCCCGTGCCGCCATGGGTGCGTCGGTGAGCGCGGCGGCCTGGTCCAGGTCTCCGCCGGCCCAGGCCCGCAGGAACGCGGTCGCGGTCGGCAGTGTGCGGTCAGGCCCGGTCGTGGGCGCCTCAGGGGAGTTGGCCACCTCGACCCGCCGCGGCTGTTTGCCCGCCGAACAGCAATCCGTACCCGACCGTTCCGCTGACCATCAACACCAGGACGGCACCCACAACAGCCCAGCCCGCCCGAGACACCGGCCCTCCGAGAGGCGTCGAATGAGTCGGTATCAGGGGCTCTGGTGTGGTCCAGGGTAAACCAAGCTCAATCCGGTTCGTTGGTGGCAGATTGGTAATCCTGACCGCAGGTGGTGTCCCCGCGGGGCGTCCGGTACGCCGGAGGTGGGTCCGGTCAGCCGCGGCGCTGCCACCCCGCCATCGCCGACCACATGCTCTCGGCCCCCTCGAACAGGGTGAGGGTGAAGGATCCATAGGCGAGCGCGAGAAACCCGTCCCGCAGTACCGGCACCGACATCCGTGACCCGACCAACAGCAGCAGGACACCAGCCGAGAACAACGCGACCGGTGTCCAGAACTGCGCATGTCGCGATGTCGTCGCCTGCTCGTTCACGAATTCGCCCCCACGGATTCTCGCCACGGTCCAGTGATTCTCTCACGCGAGACAGGGTGTTCCCGGCACCGGCACGCCTGGGCGGGAACCGTGCCAGGGGCCCACCGCCGATCTTTCCGCGCGAATGCCTCGTCGAGCGGCTCGGACAACCGGTTTGGTGATGGTTCTCGCGACAGGTCGATATCCAACTGTGATTCTCGGGAGACCTGCCCACGAAAGGAGCTACCGACCGGCTTTTAACTTCCCTGCGGCTGACTGACCGGGTGACTGACGACCGGCTGTCGCGTCGGACGGGTGGCCGAATGTCGCG
The DNA here is from genome assembly GCA_036565825.1 of Mycobacteriales bacterium. Lineage (GTDB taxonomy): Bacteria > Actinomycetota > Actinomycetes > Mycobacteriales > DASULA01 > DASULA01. The sequence goes on along the minus strand of DATCXL010000054.1, from coordinate 2,585 downwards.
CCGGCTGGAGACCCGGCCGGGTCAGCAGCACCGTGCCCGCCGTGGCGCCAGCCGCCGCACCGCAGCCGGTCAGCCATCCGAACGGACCCAGCGGGGTGCAGCCGAAGAACTGGCTCAGGCCCGGTGTCTGTACCACCGCTGCCAGCACCACCGCCGACCCCAGCGACGCGCCGACCACGGACGGGCTCCGCCCGCCGGCCAGCAACGTCTGACCGAGTTGGGTACCCACCAGCGCCACCAGGCCCACTGTCCGGGCCCGCCTGTTCCGACCGGTGAGCCGGGCGAGTACCCAGGCGCTGGTGGCGCCCGCGGCGGTGGCACACGCCCGTACCGACACCTCTCGGGTCAACGCGGTGCCCAGCGACACCTCCGGCCCCTCGGCCAGCAGCACCCCGGTCGCGGCGACCTCCGGTGGCCGGAGCGCCACCGCCAACGCCGGTGCCAGGTCGGTGAGCAGGTTGACCAGAAGCAACTGGCGGGCCGACAGCGGTGACACGCCGGTGGCGCCGGCGCCCAGCAGGGTGAAGGCGATCTCACCGAGGTTGCCGCCGACCAGGATTCCCAGTGCCCGACGGACCGAACCCCACATGGCCCGGCCCTCCACCAACGCGGCCAGGATGGTCTCGACCCGGTCGTCGACGACCACCAGGTCCGCGGCGGCACGGGCGGCCGGGGTGCCCCGACGCCCCAGCGCGATACCCACGTCGGCGAGCCTGATCGCGGCGGCGTCGTTCGCCCCGTCGCCGGTCATCGCCACGGTCCGGCCCAGCCGCTGGAAGGCGTGCACGACCCGCACCTTGTGTGCCGGGGTTCCCCTGGCCACCACCGCGACCCGTGGCAGCAGCGCGTCCAGCGCGTCATCGTCCAGTTCGTCAAGCTCGGCTCCGGTCACCACCACGCCGCCGTTACGGACGTCGAGTTCGGTGGCGATCGCCTCGGCCGTGTCGGGATGGTCTCCGGTGATCATGACCACCTGGACCCCGGCGTTGCGAAGGTCCCGCACCGACGCGCCCGAACTGGCCCGAACCGGGTCGGCGAACAGCAGGAACCCGACGAACACCAGGTCGCTGACGGCTCGATCGTCCAGCGCGACCGGGACAGGACCGGACCGCTCGGCGACCGCGAGCACCCGGTACCCGCTGCGGGCCAACCGGGTGGTCTCGGCCATCAGCGCTGACCGGCGGTGCGCATCCAGAGGTTCGCCAATCCAGCTCGTGCACCGCGGGATGACCAGTTCCGGCGCGCCCTTCACCGACACGAGCGAGGTGTCGCCAAGCTCACCGAGAGTGGCGTGATACGCCCGGTTCGGCTCGAAGGGCAGGGATCTGACCGGACGCCAGGCGGGCCGGTCGTCGGCCCTGTCCACACCCACGCCGGCCGCGCCGCGCAACACGGCCACGTCGGTCGAGTGGGCCAGGCGTTGGCCGTGACCGGCCTGGGGCGTGGACCGTAGACCGGCGGCCAGTACCGCCCGACCAGACCCATCCAGTTCGTCGAGGGCCTGTTCGCGGCGGCCGTCGGAAATGGCCCGCAGCGCGATCCGACCCTCGGTCAGAGTGCCGGTCTTGTCAAAACACAGCACGTTCACCCGGCCGAGTGCCTCGATGGTGCGCGGGTTGCGGACCAGTGCCCCTCGGGCCGACAGCCGGCGAGCCGCGGCGAGTTGGGCAGCCGACACCAGGAACGGCAGGCACTCGGGAACCGAGGCGACGGCCAGCGCCACGCCCGCGCTGACGGTGTCGCGGGTGCGGTAACCGCGCACCAGCCCGGCCACCATCACCGCACCGGCCGAACCAAGCGCGATCGGCAGCGTGGTACGGGTGATCTGGGCCAGCCGAGCCTCCACCCCCGCGGTCGGGGCGGCCGTCTGGGTCGCGGCCATGCTCCGACCCGCCTCGGTGCCGCCGCCGGTCGCGACGACCACCCCGGTGCCTCGACCCGCCGCCACCGTGGTGCTCTCGTAGAGCATCGACCGGCGCTCGGCCACCTCGCGGGCGATGACCGGGTCGACGCACTTTGTCACCGGCATCGACTCACCGGTCAACGACGACTCGTCCACCTCCAGTGCGGCGGCGGTGAGAATCCGGCAGTCCGCCGGGACCACGTCTCCGGGCTCGACCACGACCACGTCGCCCACGACCAGGTCAGCCGAGGGCAACATGGTCTGCTCACCGTCCCGGTACACCCGGGCAACCGTCGCGGAACGTTCCAGCAACCCCGACACGGCCCGCTCGGTCGCGGTCCGTTGGACCGCGCCGAGCAACGCCGAAGCGGCGGTGACACTGACGATGATGCCCGCGTCGACGACCGCGCCGATCGACGCTGACAGCCCGGCGCCACCGATCAGGATCGGGGTGAGCGGATTGGCCAGTTCGGTGAGAAACGCGCTGGCCAGGGTTGTCGGTGGCGGCTGACGTTCGTCCACCGACCGCCGACGCCGTCTGGCCTGGTCCGTGGTCAGGCCACCGGCGTGCGCGCCCACCCGGTCGAGGACGGTCTGCGCCGGCATCAGGTGCCACGGCACGTGCGACACCGGCGGGATGACCGGCCGACGGGTCAGGTCGACCGCTGACCACGCCCCAGAG
>DATCXL010000608.1:0-4821 GCA_036565825.1 Mycobacteriales bacterium | reverse complement strand
GTGTCGCGGGGGCCGGGGGTGCCACCGCCGGCGCCGCCGACGCCGAACGGAACTGGGTCCGCATGGTCAGCTCGGCCGGTCCGGGCGCGTCCCGTTCGCTGCGGCTGGTGCGATCCGAACTGGGCATGGTGTTCCGTCGGCGGCGCAACCAGGTGGCGCTGGCGGTGCTGGCCGCCATGCCGATCATCATCGCCGTCGCGGTCCGGGTGTCGTCCGGCACCGGCCGACCTGGCCGGGGGGACGGCGGGGGGCCGCCATTGTTCGACCAGATAACCCACAACGGGATCTTCGTCGCGTTCTCCGCGCTGGTCGCGGTTGTCCCGTTCTTCCTGCCGCTGGCCGTCTCGGTGGTCTCCGGAGACGGGGTGGCCGGCGAGTCCAGCACGGGCACCCTGCGTTACCTGCTCACCGTGCCGGTGTCCCGGACCAGGCTGTTGGCGGTGAAGTACGCGGGCGTGCTGTCCTACTGTCTGGCCGGCACCCTGGTGGTCGCCACGGCCGGCACGGTGATCGGGCTGGCGCTGTTCGGCAGTGGCAGCGCGGCGCTGCTGTCGGGCACCCCGGTCGGGCTGGGCGGTGCGCTGTGGCGGCTGCTGCTGGTCTCGCTGTATGTCAGCGCGTGCATGGCCGCGCTCGGCGCTCTCGGACTGCTCGTGTCCGTCCTGGTCGAGGCTCCGGTGGCCGCGATCGCCACCACCGCGGGGATCGCCATCGCCAGCGAGATCCTCGACACCGTGCCGCAGATCAGCGCCATCCACCCCTACCTGCCCAGCCACTACTGGGTGGCCTTCGGGGACCTGCTGCGGTCGCCGATCTCCACCAGCGCCGTCGGGCCGGGGTTGGTCTCGGCCGCCGTGTACGCGGCGCTGTTCCTGACCGCGGCATGGGCCCGCTTCGGGAGTAAGGATGTGACAAGCTAGCTGGCTTATGACCCGATCGCGGGACGAACCCGGCACCGGATCGCCACTGGTCTTCATCGTCGTCGCCTGCGCCCTGGTCGCCTTCGTGGTGTCCGCGGTGCTCGGTGAGCGCCCGGGGAACAGTGGCCCGTTGCCGCTCGGGTTAGCTGGGTCGGTACCCCCGACGGCGGCCCCGGTCGAGGATCCGCCAGCACTTCCCGCCGGCGGATTGACCGTTTCGCACCCCCGCCTGGAGGGACACCGGCCGGCCACCCCGGTCGGGCCGCAGTTCTACGTGCCCGGCAACGCGGTGGCACTCACCTTCGACGACGGTCCCGACCCACGGTGGACACCGCGGGTGCTCGACCTGCTGCGGGCCAACCACGTGCACGCCACGTTCTGCCTGATCGGCCAGAGCGCCCGTGCTCACCCCGCGCTGGTTCGCCGGATCGTGGCCGAGGGCAACGCCCTGTGTGACCACACCTGGGACCACGACGAGCGGATGCCGGCCGCCCCGGTGGCACACGTCGAACAGGAGATCCAGACCGCCGCCGAGGCGATCGCCACCGCCAGCGGTGGGGTGTCGCCCCGGTACTTCCGGGCCCCGGGTGGGAACTGGTCGCCGGTCGAGTTGGCCCAGGCAGGTGCGATCGGGATGCGTCCGCTGGCCTGGAGCGTGGATCCGCGGGACTGGTCGCGGCCCGGCACGACACACATCCTGCGGGCGGTGCTGTCGGCCCGGCCAGGTGACGTCATTCTCTGCCACGACGGCGGCGGTGACCGCAGCCAGACGGTGGCCGCGCTCGCCCGCGCGCTGCCGATACTGCGCGGGCGCGGCCTGTCCTTCGTTCTGCCCTGACCGGTTCGACCGGTGCCGGGCGGTCACTGTAGGTAGGACTCGACCTCGCCGGGTGGGCGTTCGTGTGTCGCGTCCGGGTCCTCACCGAACTCGTCCCTGGCCCGGCGCTGGCGCAGCAGGTCCCAGCACTGGTCGAGGTGCCGTTCCAACAGGCGCAACCGGTTCGAGGACTCCTCGTCCAGCCCGGTGCCGGCAGCCTGGGAGCGCAACTGGTGCTCCTCGGCGACCAGTTCGCCGATCCGTTCGAGGATCTTGCTGTCCTCCATGGCGACCTCCAGGGGCGAGCCTAACCCGCGGTCATCGCCGTCGCCCGCCAGCGACTGCCAGCGGTGACCCGGGGGAACGTCTCCCGCGGGCGGTGACCGGGTTGAGCTTGGTCACTGTCTGACGATTGGCTCTGGATCGGCTGGGTCCGGGGACAAGAGTGGCATCGACACGAACGATGACGGGGTACGCGACGGAGGTCCGGTGGTGGCGGTGGGTGGGGGCCGGTTCAGCCGCGACCGGTCGGTCGGCCTGTTCGCCCGCCGGTTGGTCCAGCTCCATGTCGGCCTGGTCCTGTACGGGGCGAGCATGTCGCTACAGGTGCGTTCCGAGCTGGGTCTGGACCCGTGGGACGTGTTCCACCAGGGAGTGTCCGAGCACGTGGGACTGCGGTTCGGCACCATCACGATCATCGTGGGCGCGGCTGTGCTGTTGCTGTGGATACCGCTACGGCAGCGCCCGGGCCTGGGCACGGTGAGCAACGTGATCGTGATCGGGGTGGTCGTCAACATCACCCTGGACATGTTGCCGACGCTGGACTCGCTGGCGCTGCGCTGGGTGTTCCTGGTGGCCGCGGTGCTGCTGAACGGGGTGGCCACCGGCTGTTACATCGGGGCTGGGCTCGGGCCCGGGCCCAGGGACGGGCTGATGACCGGCCTGGCCGCGCGTGGCCACCCGATCCGGTTGGTGCGGACCGGCATCGAGGTCACCGCCCTGGTCGCCGGGTTCCTCCTGGGTGGCACCGTCGGGGTGGGCACCGTGCTCTACGCGGTGTGTATCGGGCCGTTGGCCCACGTGTTCATCCCGGCGCTGACCATCCGCCCCCGCCCGGTCACCCCCGCCATCGCGGCCACGCCGACCACCCCGGCCGAGCCCTGACCCCGCCGCAACCCCTCGCCGCCGCGGTGGGGGTTTTCGCGTGGAAACCCCCGTTCGACACCTGGTTTCGGTGCGGTTTTCCCGCGAACAGTTGGGTAACCCCCTGACGCGGGCGGCATCCCGTACCCGCGCAGCGCTGTTCTGGGGAGGTGCCGTGAAGGTTCTCGTGGCCGGCGCGACCGGCGCCCTGGGTACGCCACTCACCCGCCTGCTGCTCTCGGCCGGTCACCAGGTGGTCGGTCTGACCCGGACCCCGGCCAACGCCACCCGGCTGGCCGACCAGGGCGCGCACCCCGTGGTGGCCGACGCGATGGACTCCGACGCGCTGCTGACCGCACTTCGCGGAGTCACCGCCGACGCGGTGGTGCACGCGCTCACCGCGTTGAAGAAGCCACCGATGCGGCACCACGACATGGAGGCCACCGACGCGCTGCGTGAACAGGGCACGACGAACCTGCTGGCCGCCGCCCGGCAGGTCGGCGCGAACCGGTTCGTCGCCGAGTCCATGCACCTTGGCTACGGGTTCGGCGACTGGGGTGACCAGGTGCTCACCGAGGCCCAACCGTGGGCGCCGTCCGGGAACACCCCGGATCTGGAACGGCACCTGGCCGCGTTCCGGTCGCTGGAGAAACAGGTCTTCGCCGCCACCGACCAGGGCCAGATTGACGGGATCTCGCTGCGTTTCGGGTCGTTCTACGGGCCCGGTGCCGGACTGGAGACGTTCGTCGACATGCTTCGACGGCGGAAGATGCCGCTGCCCGGCGGTGGGCGACGGGTGATGTCCTGGGTGTACATCGACGACGCCGCCTCCGCCGTGCTGGCCGCGTTGGAACGGGGCCGGCCGGCGGAGGCGTACAACATCGTCGACGACGAACCGGTGGAGTTGCGGGACTTCGTCGCCGTGATGGCCGACCAGTTCGGTACCCCTCGACCAAGATCGGTGCCGGTGTGGATGGCACGGACGGTCGCGCCCTACCTGACCACCGTGCTGGGCGAGACCACGATGCGGGTCTCGGCGGCCAGGGCGAAGGAGGAACTCGGGTGGGCGCCGTCGGTTCCCACCTACCGTCAGGGCATGGCCCGAGCTGCCCGCGAACTGCACGCGGTGACCCCGTGACGCCGACCGGTTCCTGGACGTGGGCGAGCGGCGGTGGTGCATGTGATCCGCGCGTCACCGATGTCGACGGCGCCGGGACAGAAGGCGTGGTCACGTAGGATTCGGGCGCCGCGCTGTTCTGTTTGTTCCTAGTTCGCTATTAGATGGTTGCTCGCCGTGGTGGTCCTCGGACCCGACTCGACGCGCGGCCGGCCAGGGATGCGCCTGATGAGTAACGCCACCGAGCAGAACCTCGGTGACGGCGCACCCACCATTCCTGGCGGCGTGGCTGCCCGGACCGGCGGTGCCCTGCTCGTGGTCGGTGTCGTGCTGCTCGCCTTCAACCTACGACCGGGTGTCACCGGCGTGCCGCCGTTGTTCAGTGAACTGACCGACGTGATGGGCCTGAGCCCGATCACGCTGACCTGGCTGGCCGCCGTGCCGGTGTTCTGCTTCGCGGTGTTCTCCGTGCCGGCCCCGGCGCTGTCCCGGCGCTTCGGCGAGGAGGTGGCGCTGGGCGGGGCGCTGGCCGTACTGACCGCCGGGCTGGCACTGCGCGGGCTGGCACCCGACTCGATGCTGTTCCCGGCCACGGTGTTGGCGTGCGGGGCGATCGCGGTGATGAACGTCCTGCTCACCAGCCTGATCAAGCGCCGCCGTCCCGACCAGGTCGGCATGCTGCTGGGGCTGTACCTGCTGTCGCTGTACGTGGGCGCGATCATCGCCTCGGGCATCAGCGTGCCGCTGGCCGAGGTCACCGGTGGGCCGGGGTTGGCGCTGGGGATCTGGGCCTTGCCGGCGGCGCTGGCACTGGTGGTGTGGCT
>DATCXL010000607.1:0-4932 GCA_036565825.1 Mycobacteriales bacterium | reverse complement strand
CTGCGCCGCCTCGACGGCCCTGCGCGCACGGTTCGCAGCCGATCGCCGGCCGTACAGCCGGGCGCACAGCGACGTCAGTATCTCCGTCACGTCCCGAACGAGGTCGTCATCGACCTCGGCCGGGTCGACCACCAATAGGCGGCGGCCCTGCGCCGAAAGAGCAGCCTCAACGTATTCCGCGCCGAAGCGGACGAACCGGTCACGGTGTTCCACCACGATGGTCGACACGGCTGGGTCCCGTAGCAGGGCGAGGAACTTCGTGCGATGCCCGTTGAGCGCGGACCCGACCTCGGTCACGACCCGCGACACCGCCAGTTGTTGCCCGGTTGCCCACGCGGTGACCCGGGCGATCTGCCGGTCCAGGTCGGCACGCTGGTCGGCCGACGACACCCTGGCGTACACGACGACCTGCCCCGCATCGCGGTGCGCAGCCAAGGGATCACCGACCACGATGAGCCGGCCAAGTCGATACGTGGGAACGGGCAGCGTCCCGGCCGCGTACTGCCGGCGCGCGGTGATGTACGCGATGCCCTGCGACGCTGCCCATTCCTTCAGATTCACGTGAGCATCATAGCTCTCTAAAGAGCACCAAAGATGCCTTGCACAACATCAGTCGGCAACCCCCAACAGACGCGATCGTCGTCCTCTGTGCTGCCTCCGATACGAAGCAGGACCGGTCATTGCTCCAGACGTGGAGCAGGACAAGGGGAGTCCGACGGTTCGTCGAAGTGACCGGCGTGCCGCGACAGCACTTCAGGAACCAGTCGGAGGCCAGGCGACGAACCGGCAGGGCCGCAGGGGGGCGCCGCGTGCGACGGCACGCAAGCACCCCGAGAACGCCGCCGGGCGCCGTCTTGGCCCGGCGGGTCAGGTGATGATCTTGGAGATGGGCAGTTCCAGGATGTCCCGCCCGCCAGCGGCACGCAGCGCCGGAATGAGGGTGTTGACCTGGTTCTTGGGTACCACGGACTCGACCGCGTTCATGTCGCCGGTGGCGAGTTGGGTGACGGTCGGCGACCCCATCGCGGGCAGGATGCGCAACACGTCGTCGAGCTGCCTGGCGGGTACGTTGAGTTTGAGCAGCACCTGTCCGCGGGCCTGGATGGCACCACGCAGCAGGAGCGCGACATCCTCCATGGCCGACCGCTTGGCCGGGTCGTCGTAGGCGGACCGGTTCGCCACCAGCTCGGTGTGGCTCACCAGCAGCGTGTGGATGATCTTGAGCCCGGCCTTGCGCAGCGACGAACCGGTCTCGGTGACGTCCACGATCGCGTCGACGATGTCGGGCACCTTGGCCTCGGTGGCGCCGTGGGACGGCACGACGACGGCCTTCACTCCGACCTGGTCGAAGTAGCGTCGAGTCAGTTCCGGGTACTCGGTGGACACCCGAACGCCTTCGGGTAGGTCGGCACCGGACTGCGCCGGGTGGGACTGCGGCACCGCCAGGACGATCCGCACCGGGTTGGCGGTCTGGCGGCTGTACTCCAGCGAGCTGAGGCTGACCACCTCGGAGGAGGTCTCCTCCACCCAGTCACGGCCGGTGATGCCCAGGTCGAACAGGCCCTGTTCGACGTAGATCGGGATCTCCTGCGGCCGCAGGAACCGGACCCGGTCGATCCTCGGGTCATCGATCGAGGCGTGGTAGTCGCGGTCGGACCCGCGGCGTACCGCCAGGTCGGCGGCGTTGAACAGGTCCAGGGTCGCCTTCTCCAACGACCCCTTCGGCAGCACGAGCGAGAGCACGGGACAGACCTTTCACAGCAGGATCAGGACAGCGAACGCGATGCGATCAAGGATGTCGCAGGTCACGCAGTACGAGCGCGGTGTCGAGCGCCGCCACCGTCGCCTCCCATCCCTTGTCCTCGCTGCTGTCCGGCAGCCCACACCGGTCCAGCGCCTGTTCGAGGGTGTCACACGTGAGGACCCCGTTGCCCACCGGGGTGCCCTCGTCGAGCGCGACCCGGGTGAGCCCGGCGGTCATCGCATCACAGACATACTCGAAATGGGGTGTGCCACCCCGGACAACCGCACCCAGTGCGACCACCGCGTCGTGTGAACGGGCCAGTGCCTGGGCCACCACCGGTAGTTCCACCACTCCGGTGACCCTTGTCACGGTCGGGTCGGTGATCCCGCAGGCCCTGGCTCCGGCCAACGCGCGGTCGAGCAGGTTCTCGGCGATCTGTGCGTGCCAACGGGTGGCCACCAGGGCCAGGCGCACACCGGTCGCGTCCACAACGGCTGGCGCCGGCCGTCCGACACCGCTCACGCGGTCACCCCGGGGTGGCCCACCGGACCGGTGGCCGGTGGCAGGTCGAGATCGTGCCCCATCCGGTCGCGCTTGGTGCGCAGGTACCGCAGGTTCTCCGGGTTGGGCTGCACCGGCAACGCGACCCGGCCGATGATCTCCAGGCCGTAGCCCTCCAGACCGGCCCGCTTGGCCGGGTTGTTGGACAGCAACCGCATGGTGCGCACCCCCAGATCGGCCAGGATCTGCGCCCCGGTCCCGTAGTCACGGGCGTCGGCCGGCAGACCCAGTTCGAGGTTCGCGTCCACCGTGTCCCGGCCGGTGTCCTGGAGTTGGTAGGCCTGGAGTTTGTGCAGCAGGCCGATTCCCCGGCCCTCGTGGCCCCGCACGTACAGCACCACCCCCCGGCCCTCGGCGGCGACCATGGCCAGGGCCGCGTCCAACTGTGGACCGCAGTCGCAACGCAGCGAGCCGAAGACGTCCCCGGTCAGGCACTCGGAGTGCACCCGGACCAGCACGTCGCGACCGTCCCCGATATCGCCGGCGACCATGGCCACGTGTTCGATCCCGTCCAGCGTGGACCGATACCCGACCGCATGGAACACCCCGTGCCGGGTCGGAATCCGGGTCTCGGCGACCCGTTCCACCTGCTTCTCGAACCGCCGTCGGTAGGCGATGAGGTCGGCGATCGCGATCAGTCTCAGATCGTGTTCGGCCGCGAAGACCGCCAGTTCGTCGCCGCGTGCCATGTCCTGTTCGACCTTCTGGCTGACGATCTCGCACAGCACCCCGGCGGGCCGCAGGCCGGCCAGTCGGGCCAGGTCGATGGCGGCCTCGGTGTGTCCTGGCCGGCGCAACACCCCGCCCTCCCTGGCTCGCAACGGAACCACGTGTCCCGGCCTGGTGAAGTCGGCGGCGGTGGCCTGCGGGTCTGCCAGCAGTCGCATGGTGCGCGCCCGGTCGGTGGCCGAGATCCCGGTGCTGACCCCCTCTCGGGCGTCAACGGTGACCGTGTAGGCGGTACCGCGCCGGTCCTGGTTGGTGTGGTACATCGGCGGCAGGTTCAGCCGATCGCAGTCGGCGCCCTCCAGCGGCACGCAGATGTAGCCGGAGGTGTAGCGCACCATGAAGGCGATCAGTTCGGGGGTGGCCTTCTCCGCCGCGAAGATCAGGTCGCCCTCGTTCTCCCGGTCCGCGTCGTCCACCACGATCACCGGCCGACCGGCGGCGATGTCGGCGATGGCCTGGTCGACCGCAACGAATCGGGCCTCCCTGGCCGGAGATGCCTGCGGGGCCACCTCGGTGTCGGTCATGCCCGCACCCCTGCCAGCAACCGCTCCACGTACTTGGCCAACACGTCCACCTCGATGTTCACCCGGTCGCCGACACGTCTACGGCCCAGCGTGGTCAGTTCGAGGGTGGTGGGGATCAACGCCACCTCGAAGTGGTCAGGACCGACAGATGACACGGTCAGGCTCACCCCGTCCACCGCCACCGAACCCTTCTCAACGACGTAACGGGACAGCTCGGCGGGTACACCCACCCGAACCACCTCCCACCGATCACCCGGGGTGCGGGAGAGCAACACGCCGGTGCCGTCCACATGCCCCTGGACGACATGGCCGCCGAACCGGCCGTCGGACCGCACCGGGCGTTCCAGGTTGACCCGGTCCGCCGGTGCCAGGTCACCCAGACAGCTCCGGCTGAGGGTTTCGGCCATCACATCGGCCCGGAACACCGCACCGTTCACCTCCACGACGGTGAGGCACACCCCGTTGACCGCGATCGAGTCGCCGGGCCGCGCGTCCGCGGTTACGGTGGCCCCCCGAACGGTGACGACCGCCGAGTCGCCACGGTCCTGGACCGCGACGATCTCGCCGAGCTCCTCCACAATGCCGGTGAACACCCTCACTCCTCCCTCATCGGGACAGCCATTCCGCCTGACCAACTGTCCGCCGGGTCGTCCGATGCCTCGTCATCGCCGTGCCCCGGCCGGACCTCCGACGGTTCACCCACCCCGGCCCCGACCGGTCTGAGCACGAGCCGTAGGTCCGGTCCGAACCGTGTGGTCTCGTCCAGGCGAAGCCGCAGCGCGGCGCCGATCGTGCTGATTCCGGCGTCACCCAACGCGGCCGGCCCGGAGCCGAGCAGGACCGGGGCCAGGTAGCCGACCACCCGGTCGATCAGCCCGGCCCGGGCGAACGCCCCGGCCAGCGTGCCGCCACCCTCCAGCAGCACGTGTCGGACACCGCGGTCGTGCAGGACCTTGAGCACGGCGGACGGGTCGGGTAGATCGAGCACCAGCGTTTCGGCCGCGTTGTCGTGGACCCGCGCGTGGTGGGGCACCCGCCCCCGGCGGTCCAGCACCACCCGCAGTGGCTGGCGCACGGCCAGCGTGCCGTCAGCCAGGCGGGTGGTCAGCTGTGGGTCGTCGGCCAGTACCGTGCCGGAACCGACCATGATGGCGTCCACCGTGCCGCGCAGCCGGTGCACGTCGGTACGGGCCGGCGCGCTGGTGATCCACCTACTGGTGCCGTCGACGGCCGCGGTTCGCCCGTCCAGGGTCGCGGCGTACTTCCAGGTGACGAACGGTCGGCCCAACCTGGCGGCGAGCAGCCATGGTTCGACCGCACCCAGTTCGGCCGCCTGAGCGCACAGCCCCCCGCTGACCCGCACCCCGGCGGCGC
>DATCXL010000491.1:0-2259 GCA_036565825.1 Mycobacteriales bacterium | reverse complement strand
AACCTCACCGAGCAGCGCCAGAATGCGGTCCCGGTTGGTCGACAGGTGGGTTTCGTAGCCGGCGCGTAGGTCCGCGACCGTCCACCCGGTACCACCGATGTCGGCCAAGTCGACGTCGAGGCGGCACCGGCCGTACCCGGTCGACCCCTTCCCACCCAGGGTGATCGTCCGATGGGCGCCAACGACCGGTGCGGCGACATCCAGGGCGGTCGCCAGCGCGGCGACATGCCCAATCGTCGGCGCCGACAACAACAGCCCACCGAACAGCACCGACCCAGCCTTGACAACCTGCATGTCGTAGATCATCTGCGTGGTGTCCGTCTTGACCGGGGTCGCGTCGAGGGTGTCCCCGGCCAGCAGCTCGATGAACCGCGACGGGGTCGACCCGGCGACATCGTGGCGGGTTCCGAATGCCTCACCCCGGTACACCCCGGCCACCTGGCCGGCGTGCGGATGCCCGGCCAGATGCGCAGGGAGCCGCCACTGGTTCTCGGCGCAGACGAGGTGCACGTTGTCGACCCACAGTGTGCCGGCGGTGATGTCCGAGCGGGCGGAGTAGCCGAGCATCCCCAGGCCGGGCAGTGTCGCATCGGTGTCCCGCATCACCGCCAACTCGGCCTGGTTACCCGTACTGGTGAGGGCACCGCCGGACCACAGCAGGTCCACCACCCGCTTGGGCAGGCTGTACTCGGGCACCCCCAGCAGGCGCACCAGGTGCCAGGCCAGGGCGTCACGCAACCGGTGACGCACCGAGTTCCCGGAGATGTAGGGGACGGCGGTACGCCGCCCGTCGGGCAACACCACGTCCTGGGTGCGCAGCAGTTGGGTGTTCCCCGCGGTGCCCGCACCGTGGGAGATCGGATCGAGGGCGGTGAACACCAGCGGCAGGCGAACATCACCGACCGCGGCGGCGGAACCGAGTTCCGGTGTGGACAGTGCGATGGTCATCTGGTCAGCCTCTTCTCGGCTTTCGCCGCGTCACGGCGGATCTTGGTCATGGGCACGATGTACACCGCCTGGGTGCGCAGCACGGTCGTGAACTCGACGAACACGACCGGGTCGGTCAGCGCGGTGGTGAGGGCGGCGAGTTCACCGTCGGTCTTCACCAACGTCGTGTCGATCTGGAGTTTGCGGGCCGCTTCGGCGAACACCTCAGAAAAGCGTGTCCCCGCCTCCGCGGCTGTCGTCATCGCTGACACCGCCCGGCCCCGCCAGTCCTGCGGAGACACCGTGTCCCAGTCCATGTTGTCCTGCAACAGGTTGCAGAACCGGATCGCCAGATCCTCCGCGACCATCCAGGTCTCCGGCGCCGTAGCGTCCGATGTACTCATCCATGTGCTCCTTTTTGATCACGAAACAGGTCAGGTGCAGCAGCGGTGACCCCCGCCACGGGGCCAACGGTTCGGCGTGAGCCCGCCACACCGGCAGCGTGGCCGCGGTCAGGCCGTTACCCGGGTCGAGTGTTTCGATCGCCCCGGCGGAGAACTTGACGGCCCGCAGCCGCAGAACATGCCCGAGGACGGTGCGGAACTGCCCGGGGGTGGCGGTCACGTCCACGGCGTCCATGCGCACAGTCCACTGGCCGGTGCCGTGGTTGATCCGCGCGTAGGGCAGGTGGTGTTTCTGCCCGGACTCGGCCACGCTGACCACCCAGTCCGCGTCGGGCGGGTCGGCGAGTAGATCGACGACCTGGCGCATGTCGTTCCGCGCGGTCAGCAGCAGGTGGCTGTTCCCCCACCCGGGGGCTTTCGGATGTGACGGGCCGAACTCGGCCGCTTCGGATGCGGCGACCGTCCACATGCGCACCGTGTCCGGGGGTTTCCCCGAGCACACCCACACGCAGGCGTAACACACCCGGGTCGAATCCGGGCGGGCCAACAGGTACTGGTCCGTGAAATTGCCGCCGATCGCTTTGGCTGTGGGCATCGACACGTCCACCGTCCGCCCGCACATCGCGCACACCCCCGGCACCGCCTCGGGGTTCAGCGACTCGCGGACCGGCCGTCCGGCCAGCTCCCACACCATCACCGGCGCGGTCGCGAACGTGCTCACACCGACCCCCTGACGATCTTCAAATATCCGAGTCGGTACCCGGTGGACACCAGGTTCGCCCGGCCCTTGCACCCCCACCGGGCCGACATGCGCCGCAGGTGGTCCTTCACCGTGTGCTGCGACAGGTGCAAGGATGCGGCGATGTCGGTTGTGGACATCCCTTGGGCGACCAGGGTGAGGATGTCCAGGTCCCGTTCGGATGCAGCA
>DATCXL010000590.1:0-12261 GCA_036565825.1 Mycobacteriales bacterium | reverse complement strand
CGGGACGCGCCCACGAGTTGGGCGAGTTCCTCCTGGGTGAGATCGTGGGTGACCCGCAGGTGCCCACCCTCGACGCCGCCGAAGCGTTGCGCCAGTTGCAGGAGTTGCTTGGCCACCCGCCCCGGCACGTCGGTGAAGATGAGGTCGGCCAGCATGTTGTTGGTCCGGCGCAGTCTGCGGGCGATCACCCGAAGCAGTTGCTCGGCGATCTGTGGCCGGTTCTCGATCCAGGACCGGAGTGCCTCCTTGGGCATCCGGGCCAGGCGGGCGTCGGTCACCGCCTGGGCGGTGGCGGTACGGGGCCCCGGATCGAACAGGGACAGCTCCCCGAACTGGTCCGACGGACCCATCACCGCGACCAGGTTCTCCCGGCCGTCGGCCGACTTGCGGCCCAACTTGATCTTCCCGGCCAGCACGATGTACAGACTGTCGCCGGGCTCCCCCTCATGGAAGATCACCTGGCCCCGGCTCACGTCGAGGTACTGGAACTGAGCGGCCAGGGCTTCGGCGTCCTCGTACCTGACCCCCTGGAACAGGCCAGCCTTGGTGAGTACCTCGTCCATGTCATCCTCCCGTTGACCACCGACCGAGTTCCCCGTGTGGTCCCTGGTGGTCGCCGAAAGTTTACGGTGTCGCACTTCGCGATCCACCACCAGCGGCATACCGGTGCTGTGACGGGTGGTCGGGCTGAGCCGGGCGGGTACCCGGCCGGGTGCGATCCTGTGACGACCACTCCGCAGACCACCCGTGTGGTTACCCACGGTGACTACAGGAAGATGTCACCGACCGAGCCACCGGGGGCCTCGGCGACTCCGACAGCCCCGGCGACAGCGTCGAACCCGGTCCTAACCGCGGCGGTGCCGGGCCGGGGCCGGCCGGGGGTGTTGCTGGTTCGATCCGCCGGACCGGTTGGACCTGTTGGCTCTGTTGGATCTGTTGGACAGCGGCAACAACCGGGTCAGGCCACGGCGTTTACGCCGGTCCTCCCAG
Source organism: Mycobacteriales bacterium (assembly GCA_036565825.1). Lineage (GTDB taxonomy): Bacteria > Actinomycetota > Actinomycetes > Mycobacteriales > DASULA01 > DASULA01. The sequence goes on along the minus strand of DATCXL010000590.1, from coordinate 11,271 downwards.
TTGTGTAGCGCCACCGCCAGGCCCTCGATCACCAGGGTGTCGACCTCGTCCGGTCGGGCGGTGTCGAGGAACTCCTCGACCTGGTTCTCCACGGCGACCTTGCGCAGCGGGCTTTCGACCCGCTCCATGAAGAGCATGAACCCCATCAACAGCAGCGGGAAGAGCAGTACGACCAGTCCAACCATGATGCCTCGATCCTGCCCTATCCGGGGTTCCAGCACACCTGGCAGGGGGAATGTCATCACACTCTGTCGCCCGGTTCGTCACCCGGACGGCAACGCTGCCCCGGCGAGACGTAGGCTGGCAAGCCATGACCACCGCGCGGCTGCGGACCGAGACCCCGCTGGCACTGACCCGGCGAGCCCGACGGATCAACCGAGAGCTCGCCGAGCTCTACCCGGACGCGCACTGCGAGCTGGACTTCGGTACACCACTGGAGTTGGCGGTCGCCACCATCCTGTCCGCGCAGTGCACCGACAGGCGGGTCAACGAGGTCACTCCGAAACTGTTCGCCAGGTATCCCACCGCGGCCGACTACGCCGCCGCGGAGCGGGCCGAACTGGAGGAACTGATCCGGTCCACCGGTTTCTTCCGCAACAAGACCACCTCGCTGATCGGCCTGGGCCAGGCACTCGTCGAACGCCACGAAGGGCAGGTTCCGGCACGGCTGGAGGAGCTCGTGGCGCTGCCCGGGATCGGCCGTAAGACCGCCAACGTGATTCTGGGCAACGCCTTCGGTGTACCCGGGATCACCGTGGACACCCACTTCGGTCGGCTGGTGCGCCGCTGGCAGTGGACCGACCAGACCGACCCGGTCAAGGTGGAGGCGGTTGCCGCCGAACTGATCCCGCGTAGCGAGTGGACCATGCTCTCGCACCGGGTGATCTTCCATGGTCGACGGGTGTGCCACTCGCGCCGGCCGGCCTGCGGGGCGTGTGCGATCGCCCGACTGTGCCCGTCGTTCGGCACCGGTCCGGTGGATCCGCAGGTCGCGGGTGCGCTGGTGAAGTCCCCGCAGGACGTGGCGGAGTCGACGGCGTGAGCCGGGCCGGGTGGCGACCGGTGGTGCTGCTCGTCGCAGGCGCGCTGGTTGTCCTGGCCGGTTGCTCGCCCAGCCCCGACCCGCGCGGCCACACCGGCACCACCGTGGCCGACCTGCGGGCCGGCGCGGCGATCGCGCCGTGTCCGACGCCGACCCCGCCGCCGCCGACAACGGCACCCCCGGGCGACTCGGCCACCCCGACCCGATCAACCACGCCGGGTGAATCAGCGTCATTCACCGCGCCCGGTACGTCCGGTACGCCGGATACATCGGGGTCGGCGACCGGGTTGGCCACACCAAGCTATGACGCGCCGGTCTCGCCGGAGGACTCGGCTCCTTCGGGGGCCGAGGGACAGATCCTGCCGGAGGGCACCCTTCCCTGTCTGGCCGGTGGCCCGGACGTACCGCTCCGCCAGGTCACCGGGGTGCCCATGGTGATCAACCTGTGGGCGACCTGGTGCCTGCCGTGCCGTACCGAACTGCCCGCCTTCCAGGCTGCCTACGCCAGGGCCGACCCGGCCCGGCTGCGTGTGCTGGGTGTGGCCACCCAGGACCCGGGACTGAGCCGTCAGTTGACCTTCGCCGTCGACACCGGCCTGCACATGCCCAACCTGGTGGACGATCGGGGGGTGGTTGCCGCCGGGCTGGGCATCCGCGGACTGCCCGCCACGCTGTTCGTGGGCGCCGACGGAACGGTGGTGCACGTGTACAACGGCCCGCCGTTGACGTCCAAGGCGCTGCGGGACCTGATCAGCCAACATCTGCGGGTGACCATCAGTGGTTGATCCCTCGGTTCCTGACTGGCTGCGTCGACTCGCCGCGGCGTCCGAGGTGTCCACCGGCAGGTTCGCCAAGTATGTCCCGCCGCCCAGCGGGGGACGTGACTCGGCGGTGCTGGTCCTGTTCGGCGAGGGGCCAACCGGACCGGACGTGTTGCTGATCCAGCGCTCGGACGGGTTGACCAACCATCCGGGTCAGCCGGCGTTCCCCGGGGGCGGAACCGACTCTGACGACAACGGGCCGATTTCCACCGCACTACGCGAGGCGACCGAGGAGGTTGGGTTGGACCGTGACGGCGTCGAGGTGGTCACGGTGCTCCCGCCGATGCACATTCCGGTCTCCGGCTACCTGGTGACCCCGGTGGTGGGGTGGTGGCGCGAACCCTCGCCGGTGCGGGTGGTGGATCCGGTCGAGGTCGCCCGGGTGGAACGGATCCCGCTCGAGGAACTGGTCGATCCCGCGCATCGTTGCCTGGTCAGGCACCCGTCCGGGTTCGTGGGCCCCGCGTTCGAAGTGCATGGGATGCTCGTCTGGGGTTTCACGGCCGGTCTGCTGGACTGGTTGCTCGATCTCGCCGGTCGGACCCGGCCGTGGGACCGTGACAGGGTGCGCGACCTGCCATCCGGAGTGGTGGCGCCCGCGGGTCGCGTGCCACCACCGCCGCACCGACACGACCGGAGCGACCACCGCGACCGGCGTACCGGTGCCGCAGACTGACCCACGGGGAGGGGCAGTGCGTGTATCCGTTCGGTTGGTGCGACTGTTGGCCGTGTTCGCCGCGGTGCCGGTGTTGTTGGCCACGGCCTGTTCGAACTCTGAACCGGCCCAGACGACCGCGGGGCAGAAGGGCGACGTCACCGTCACCCCGGGCCCGGATGGCGTCCAGAACGTGACTGTGCTGGCCACCGACCAGTTCCGCTTCGTCCCGGCCACCGTCAACGCGAAGGTCGGCAAGATTCACCTGACTCTCGAGATAAAGGGCGGCACGCCCCATAATCTGCACTTCAAGACACTGGACTCGGGGTCCATTCCGATCACGTCCCAGGGCGAGACCAGGTCGAGCGACTTCACCGTGTCCACCCCGGGCCGGTACGGATTCGTCTGCACGCTGCACGAGTCGCTCAACCAGGTCGGCACCCTGGTGGTGTCCCGGTAACAGAGCGAGGGTGGGCCGCAGCGTGGTCGACATCATTGTGGTCCTGCTCGCCCTCGGCTTCGCCGCCAACGGGTACCGGCAGGGCTTCGTCACCTCGGTGCTGTCGTTCGTCGGATTCTTCGGCGGGGCCGTGGTCGGCGCCCAGTTGGCCACCCCGGTGGCGAATCGGCTGGCCGACGGCAGCGGTCAGGTCGTGGTCGCGGTGGCCGTGGTCCTGATACTCGCCTTCGGCGGTCAGGTCCTCGCCGTCTGGGTGGGTTCGGAACTGCGGAACCGGATGACCTGGCGGCCAGCCCGCGCCGTGGACTCCGCGTTCGGCGCAGCGGTCTCGGTGGCGACCGTGCTGTTGGTCGCCTGGATGATCGCCACCCCGCTGGCCTCCTCGCCCTACCCCGGCCTGGCCTCGGCGGTGCGGCACTCCGAGGTGGTGCGGGCGGTCAACCAGACCATGCCCGGCTCCGTGCGTAACGTGTACGAGTCAATGCGTGACCTGGTCGACCGCGGCGCGTTTCCGGAGGTCTTCGGGCCACTGGTGCCCACCCACGTGCGGCCGGTCGGACCGCCTGACGAGAACCTGCTGCGCAGCACCGCGGTGCGCTCGGCCCGCCCGTCGGTACTCAAGGTGACCGGCGTGGCGCCGTCATGTTCCCGCCGGATCGAGGGGTCCGGATTCGTCTACGCGCCACAGCGCGTGCTCACCAACGCACACGTGGTGGCCGGGGTACGCGCGCCGCGGGTCGAGGTGGACGGGGAGCGGATGGACGCGCGGGTGGTGCTCTACGACCCGGAACGGGACGTGGCCGTCCTGTACGTACCCGAACTGCGGGAACCCGCGTTGCGGTTCGCCAGCCGTCCGGCCGGCTCCGACGACGACGCGATCATTCTCGGTTACCCCGAGGACGGACCGTTCTACGTGACCGCGGCCAGGGTGCGGGACCGGGAACAGATCCGGGGCCCGGACATCTACAACGACCACACCGTGTCCAGGGATGTCTACACGCTGCGCGGGTCGGTGCGTTCGGGTAACTCCGGTGGTCCGTTGGTCGCGCCGGACGGCAGCGTGTACGGAGTGGTCTTCGCCGCCGCGCTCGACGACCCGGAGACCGGGTTCGCACTCACCGCCGACGAGGTGGCACCCGACGCCGGTCGCGCCGCACGGGCCACCGCCGAGGTGAGTACCGGAGGCTGCGACTGACTGGTTCACACCGTCGCCGGGCAGAGCCCCGCTCCGGAGTTCCACCGCGTGGGGTCGGCGTGCCGTGCCCTCTTTGGCGGGGGAGCTTCGCTCCACCCCACGTCCCACTAAAACCTCTACGTAACGGCGTGATCGAGCTGGTTGGGCTGGTTCGTGCGGTGTGTCAGAGCGGCAGTCACGCCGACGCGGGGTCCGGCGGTACACGTGGACCGGACGGCGGGGCCGCCACGGCCCGTGTGGCGGCCCCGCCCGGGGCGGGTCGGTGGATCGGGAAGGGTCGGTGCCGCGACCGTCAGTGCGGCTACCCTGCCCGAGGGCCGAAAGGCTGTGCGCCGGGCATGTCGAGCGGTTGGCGCGCGCTCGATGGCGCAACTATGACCCGTTTGCCCCGTGTTAACTCATCCCAAAAGGTCATAGCATTCGTATGATGGAGTTGGAAATTCGGCATTTGCGGGTAGTCATCGCGCTTGCTGACGCTGGCAGCGTTTCGCGGGCTGCTGCCGCGTTGGGTGTTTCACAGCCATCGTTGACCGCCCAACTCCAGCGGATCGAACGGGCCGTGGGTGGCAGGTTGTTCGACCGCGCCTCCACCGGCATCGAGCCCACCGCGCTGGGTGGTTACGTGATCAGCAGCGCGCGGGCCGTGCTGGTGCACATGGAGAACCTGCACGCCGGTTCCGGGGAGTTGCGGCAGACCAGTCCACCGGTACGTTTCGGTGGGGTACCCGGGCCGGTGGTGGCTGGCATCGTGACCCGACTGGGCCAGTTACTGCCCGACAGCGAGATCACCACCCAGGTGGAGGTTTCCTCCAGCGTGGTGTTGCACCTGCTGGACGCCGGCCGGATGGACGCGGCGGTGCTGCGCGAGTTCCCCGGCTTCGGGCTGCGCTACCCCGGCAGCGTGCGGTGGCAGACGCTGGTCAGCGCCGAGCCGGTGTTCGTGGCGATGGCCGGATCGCACCGACTCGCCGACCGGACCACCGTCGACCTGGCCGACCTGGCGCAGGAGGAGTGGGTCAACGAACCGCCCGACGACAGCGGTCTGTCGGTGTACTTCCAGGCGGCGTGCGCGGATGTGGGATTCGTCCCGTTGGTTCGGCACCGGATCGCCGATCCGAACACCGCACGCGGGTTGGTGGTCAGCGGCCAGGCGGTGTCGTTGGCCCAGCCCACCTCACGGGAGACCGACGGGTTGATCGTGCGCCCGCTGACCGGCGATCCGCTGTACCGCAGGCTGGTACTGGTCTGGCGGCGCGACGGGGTGCTCGCCGCGCGGTCCGACCAGATGTACCGCTGTGCGGCGGAGTCCTATCTGGAACTGGTCGATCGCAACATCAGCTACACGCGCTGGTGGGCCGAGCATCCCGAGGCGCACCCCAGGACCCACCCCGAGAGTCATTCCGGGGAGTGACCGTCACGGTCCCCCGGTCAGTCCGGGGGCGGTGTCCGGCACCGCCGAGGTGGCCACCGCCTCGGCGCAGAACCGCAGCAGCCCGGCCACGTCGACACCGTACGGCCGGTCGTCGGAGTACCGGTCCAGCCGGTGGGCGGCCCGGTCGAACAGGGTGACCATGCCGGTCGGGTTGCCCCGCTGGTGGTGGGTGATGCCAACGCACACCTGCGCCAGCCCCTGCCAGAGGTCCCGTTCGGCCGGTGGTGCGGCCTTCCACACCGCCTCCAGCACCTCGTGCGCGGAGAACGCGCGGCCGGCGTCCAGCAGCGACTGGGCCAGTTCCAGCGCCCGTGTTGGTGGCAGCGCCTCCTCGGACACCGGCGGAACACCGTGCGGATCGCCGTGCGGCAGTGGTCGGCCCAGCGCATCGCGCGGCCGAGCCTGCCGGGGTCGGCCATCCGCCCCCCGGTCCCGTTGCCCGCCCCGTTTCAGGTTCTGATCCCGTTGCGGGTCTGCTGCCATCGTCCACCGACTCCCTGCTCAGATTCGGGACCGCCGTACTCGCCCCATCTGGGGCCGCACAGCACGCCGACCCTCACACCGTGAGCCCCGGAGCGGGGGCTCTGGCCCGACGAGAGACTGGCATTGGCCATCTACTCGCCCTTGGCCCACCGCACCAGGTGTCCGGTGACCGTGTCCGGTGCCTCCTCGTGCGGGAAGTGACCCACGCCGTCGAGCAGTAGCCACTCGTAGGCCGCGGCGACGTACCGGCCCGAACCCTGCGCGGTCGCCGGCAGCACGCAGCGATCCACCCCGCCGTGCAGTTGCAGGGTCGGCGCGGTCACCGGTTGCTGCATCACCTTGGCATAGCGCCAGCCGTCGGACCGGGTCAGTGAACGCATCGACCAGCGGTGGTACTCCAGCGCGCAGTGCGCGGCCGACGGGATCCGGATGGCCTCCCGGTACCGGCGTACCGCCTCGCCGTATCCGACCGTGCGACGCCAGCGCGACCCGGACCAGGCCGCGAACAGCCGCCCCACGTAGGCGGCGTCGTCCCGGGTGAGCAGCGCCTCGGGGTATCGCGGGAGCTGGAAGGCCAGCAGGTGCCTGCTGGCGGCCAACTGGCCGCGCGGGTCCGCGAACAGCGCCGCGCGCAGCCGCAACGGGTGCGCCATGCTCACCGTTACCAGGCGGCGGACCACCCGGGGATGCAGTGTGGCCACCGTCCAGGCGAGCGTGCCACCCCAGTCGTGCCCGACGATCATGGCGTCGCGTTCGCCCAGCGCCCGCACCAGGCCGGCAACGTCACCGGCCAGTGTGTAGGCGTCGTACCCGCGCGGTGGTTTGTCGCTGGCACCGTAACCGCGCAGGTCCGGGGCGACCACCCGGTAGCCCGCGTCGGCCAGGCCGGTCAACTGGTGCCGCCAGGCCCACCAGAACTCGGGGAAGCCGTGCAGCAGCAGCACCAGGGGTCCGTGCCCGGCCTCGGCGACGTGCAGCCGCACACCGTTGGCGCTGACCTCACGGTGCGACCAGGGTCCGTCGACGAGGACGGCGGCGGTGTCGGTGTCCGCTGGCATGGCATCAGGGTGTCACAGCGCTGGCCGGGCGCCCGCCCGCCGGTGTCGGGCGTGCCGTCGCGTCCCGTGTGACGTGGCGGTTGGTACCGGCACGGCGTGCTGTCGGGGAGACCCTCAGTCCGGCCGACCGCCCGGCTCGGTCGCGGAGCCGTCCGCGGGTCTGGTTGTCGGCCCGGTGGCGGAATCGGTGGCGGAGTCAGTCACGTCGTCGGTGCGTCGTCGGGACCGTCGGCGGGTCAGTCGGGCGGTGTCGCGAACCGCCTCGATGGTGCGTTCGGGCCGGCGGATCTTCCTGACCATGCGAATTCCGACGAGACCGAGCGCGACGGCGAGCACCAGCAGCACCAGCCAGACCACCAGGTAGGCACCCCAGCGGGGCAGCCCCAGCGCGACCAGACCCTCGGCGAGCGCGACGAAGGGGAAGAACAGTGAGAAGCACAGGAGCGTGGCTGCGGCGCCGAAGAAACCGGTACCCCAGCCGAGGCGACGCACCGACGCGGCCAGTTCCAACTTGGCCAGTTCGATCTCGCCCCGGATCAGCGTGGACAGGTGCGTGGTGGCGTCCCGCACCAACTCGCCGACCGAGGTGTCATCCCGAGCCGCCGGCTCCTGGTTGGTTTCGGTGGCCAACGAACCCTCCCGTCCTCGTGCGCAGAGCCTACCGGCAGGTCGGTCAACGATCGTCGGGATGCGCGCCGGTGACCGGGCCGACCCGGTGCACGACCGCATTCACCTGACGCGGTTGGGCTGGGGCGGTGGGCTGCGCGGCGTGGATCGGGAGCGTGGGGTCCGGGGGGACGGTTTCACCCGGACCCCACGCCGTCCCGCGGTGTTACTCCTCGCTGGACGCGCTGGGCAGTTTCTCCTGGATGAGGTCCATGACCGTGCTGTCCTGCAGCGTGGTCACATCGCCGAGTTGCCGGTTCTCCGCCACATCACGCAGCAGCCGTCGCATGATCTTGCCCGACCGGGTCTTGGGAAGCTCCGGTACGACCAGGATCTGCCGTGGCTTGGCGATCGGTCCGATCTCCCTGGCCACGTGGTTGCGCAACTCCTGGGCGAGCGCGTCACCGGCCGCCTCGTCTGCCGGCACGACCCCGCGCAGGATCACGAACGCGACGATGGCCTGTCCGGTGGTGGCGTCGTTGGCGCCGACCACGGCGGCCTCGGCCACCTTGGTGTTCGACACCAACGCGGACTCGACCTCGGTGGTGGAGATCCGGTGACCGGCCACGTTCATCACGTCGTCCACCCGGCCGAGCAGCCAGACGTCGCCGTCCTCGTCCCGTTTGGCCCCGTCACCGGCGAAGTACACCCCGTCGAAGCGTGACCAGTACGTCTCCCGGTAACGCTTGTCGTCACCCCAGATGCCGCGCAGCATGGCCGGCCAGGGCTCGGTGAGCACCAGGTATCCCCCGGAACCGTTCGGTACCGAGTTGCCGTTGTCGTCCACCACGTCGGCGCCGATGCCCGGCAGCGGGCGCATCGCCGCCCCCGGCTTACCGGCGGTCACCCCGGGCAGCGGGCTGACCATGATCGAGCCGGTCTCGGTCTGCCACCAGGTGTCCACCACCGGCGCACGGTCACCGCCGATGTACTTGCGGTACCAGATGTAGGCCTCGGGGTTGATCGGTTCACCGACCGAGCCGATGACCCGCAGGCTGGACATGTCGAACTTCGCCGGGATGTCCTCGCCCCACTTCATGAAGGTGCGGATCGCGGTGGGGGCGCAGTACAGGATGGACACCTTGTACTTCTGGATGATCTCCCACCACCGGCCCTGGTGCGGGGTGTCCGGGGTGCCTTCGTACATCACGGACGTGGTGCCGTTGGCCAGCGGTCCGTACACGATGTAGCTGTGGCCGGTCACCCAGCCGATGTCCGCCGCGGTCCAGTAGATGTCGGTGTCCGGCTTGAGGTCGAACACCGACCAGTGCGTGGACGCGCACTGGGTCAGGTATCCACCGGTGGTGTGCAGGATGCCCTTGGGCTTGGCCGTGGTGCCGCTGGTGTACATGACGTACAGCGGGTGTTCGGAGTCGTGCGGCACGGCCTCGTGCTGGTTGGACTGGCTGTCCACCAGGTCGTGCCACCAGACGTCCCGTCCCTCGGTCCAGGGCACGTCCTGGCCGGTGCGGCGAACCACCAACACGTTGCGCACGTCCGGGCACTCGGTCAGCGCCTCGTCGACGGCCGGCTTGAGGCTGCTGGGCGCTCCACGCCGGTACCCGCCGTCGGCCGTGATCACCACATGCGCGTCACAGTCGAGCACCCGCCCGCGCAGCGCCTCGGCCGAGAACCCGCCGAAGACAACCGTGTGCGGTGCCCCGATGCGGGCGCAGGCCAGCATCGCGATCACCGTCTCGGGGATCATCGGCATGTAGATCGCGACCCGGTCACCCTTGCGCACGCCGAGTGACTCCAGTGCGTTGGCCGCCCGACAGACCTCGTCCTTCAGGTCGGCGTAGGTGATGGTCCGGGTGTCGCCGGGTTCGCCCTCCCAGTAGTACGCGACCTTGTCGCCGCGGCCGGCCTCGACGTGCCGGTCGACGCAGTTGTACGCCGCGTTCAGGGTGCCGCCGACGAACCACTTGGCGTAGGGCAGGTCCCAGTCGAGGGTCTTCTCCCAGGGTGTCGCCCAGGTCAGCCGCCTCGCCTGTTCCTCCCAGTAGGCCAGGCGGTCGGCCGAGGCCGTGTCGTAGACGTCGGCCTTGACGTTGGCCGAGGCGGCCAGATCGGCGGGCGGATCAAAGCGGCGGCTCTCCCGAAGCAGATTCGACAGGGCGACGTCACTGGTAGGTGTGTCTGTCAACGTTCTCCTCCCGCTTTCACTGTGTGGATACAGGTCAGATCCATGGCAACCATCTCACTGCTGAGCGGGCCAGGTGGGCAGGACGGTACGACGCCAGGTCGCGTTTGTGACACCCGCGAATGATGTGTACCAGGCTGCCAGTGCGGTGATGATGCCCAGCCAGCCGCCGAACCTGGTCAGTCCGGTGGCACCCGCGAGGTCACCGAAGGCCAGCATCAGGAACGTCAGCGTCAGCAGGACGAACACCGCGGCAACCGCACCGCTGACCCGCAGCGACGCCACGGTCATGTAGGCGGTGAAGATGCCCCAGGCGAGCAGGAACACGCCGACCGCGTTGGCGACGTCGCCGGGCGGGGTGTCCCCCGGGGCGAAGAACTGGTTGATTCCCCAGAAGGACAGCCAGAACGCACCGTAGGAGGTGAAGGCCAGTGCGCCGAACGTGTTGTTCTTGCGGAACTCCCACATGCCGGCGAGCAACTGGCCCAGGCCGCCGTAGAACAGGGCCAGTCCCAGCACGATGGACTCGGCGCCGCCATTGAGCAGTCCGGCATTGAAGCAACTGAGCACGAACGTGGTCAACGCGAAGGCTGCCAGGCCCAGTGGGCCGGGATCGGCGATGGACGCCGGGCCGGTGGTCGCGGGTGTCGCAGGTGGGTGGTCCGCGCCGATGTCCTTGCTCGATGTCTCGTCCGAAGTGGTCTTGGCCATGTGAGCCTCCCTCGCGTCTGACCCGCGATGGCGTTTCCCGCGGGTGTGGCGCTCCGCACTTTTCAACGTGCTGCCGGCCCAAGACAAGAAAAGTCATCATTAGGGAGCTAAGTGGTAATCGCTATGGTCTGGGCTGGCTTACCGGCGCGACGAGCGGCCCCCGGTCCACGCCGAACGGTCCACCGGAAATCAGCCCGAGGTCCGCCCGGAGTCCCGCCAGACGGCCGACTCGGACCCCACCGGCAGTCCACCGGCCGCGCGGCACCTCCCCGCGGCTGTTCGGCTGGCGGCCCGGCGAACAGGTGCCCGGCAGTGGGTGCCGGGCAGCGGGTGCCGGGCGCCGGACCTGGACACCCGGTCTGCGGGCGGACCGGCCGGGGCGGGTAAGGAGGACCTCCCTACGCTTGCCACGTGCCCAGAACATCGCCCGACCCACTGCTGCCACTGCTCGACCTGCCCGGCGTGACCGAGGCCGCCGACGAGGCCCGGGACGCGGTGGACCGACTGCTCGGACACCGCGCGCTGCGCCGTGGCGGGGAGGCGGTCAGCGCCGAGTCGGCACTGCGCGGAGCCCGTGCCTCGGCCGCACTGGACGGAGCCGACCT
>DATCXL010000588.1:0-6645 GCA_036565825.1 Mycobacteriales bacterium | reverse complement strand
CGCCGGTAGCTACCTGCGGGCCGGTCGCGAGGAGCGGGCACTGCGGGCCGGTCTGGTCAGTCGGGCGCCCCGCTCGATGGTGCTGCGGGATGGCAACCTGCTGACCGGTGAATCCTCCTGACGTCGCACTGTTGGAATCCTCTTCGGGCGAGGAAGGACGTCGAGGTACTGGTCAGAGCGGGCGAAGTGTGATCGGGTGTTGCTGTGTTGGATGTTGACCTACTGATCATCGGCGCCGGGCCGACCGGGTTGTATGGCGCCTACTACGCCGGTTTTCGAGGTTTCCGCACCGCCGTGGTGGACTCCCTGCCCGAGGCGGGCGGCCAGGTGACGGCCATGTACCCGGAGAAGATGATCTTCGACGTGGCCGGGTTCCCGGCGATCCGAGGGCGGGAACTGGTCGAACAACTCGTCGAACAGGCCGGGCAGTTCTCCCCGCACTACCTGCTCGGTGAGGGCGCCGAACGGCTGGAACGGTGCGACGACGGCAGCATGATGGTGCAGACGAACGCCGGTACCCAGATCCACTGCCGAGCGATCGTGATCACCGGCGGCCTGGGCACGTTCACCCCGCGCCCGCTACCGGCCGGCAGTGACTGGCTGGGCCGCGGGTTGACCTACTTTGTCACCAAACTGGCTGAGCACGAGGGCCGCGACGTGGTGATCGTCGGCGGCGGGGACAGCGCGTTCGACTGGGCGTTGAACCTGCACCCACTGGCCCGCTCGGTCACCCTGGTGCACCGCCGGGACCGCTTCCGCGCACACGAACACACGGTCCGCCAGGTAACCGATCTGGGCGTGCCGATCCTCACCTTCCACGAGGTCGACGAGATCACCGGCACCGACCGGGTGGAGAAGGTCGTGGTGCGGCACACCCGCAGCGGCGAGATGGTCACCCTGCCCGCCCAGACGGTGATCGCCGCACTCGGCTTCACCGCGGACCTGGGACCGCTCACCGGCTGGGGCCTGGCGCTGGAACGCAAGCAGATCCTGGTGGACACCACCATGGCCACCAACCTGCCCGGGATCTTCGCGGCTGGCGACATCACCGAGTACCCGGGCAAGGTGCGGTTGATCTCGGTGGGCTTCGGCGAGGTGGCCACCGCGGTGAACAACGCCGCGGTGGTCATCGACCCGTCCGCGCACGTGTTCCCGGGGCACTCCTCTGCCGCAGGTTGAGCATGGATCAGTCCCACACTCCGGTGGACAGAAAGCGGCGGAGCGTGCGGGCGTACGGAACGGGGTCGAGGCCCTGGGCGGCCACCCAGGCATCGTCGTAGTAGGTGTGCGCGTACCGTTCACCGCCGTCGCACAGCAGGGTGACCACGCTGCCGTGCTGTCCGGCCGCGCGCATCCCTGCGATGACCACCATGGCGCCCCACAGGTTGGTACCGGTCGAACCGCCGGCCCGCCGTCCGGTCAGTTCGGCCAACTGCCGCATGGCCGCGATCGACGCGGCATCGGGAACGCGGATCATCCGGTCGATGACGGTGGGCAGGAAGCTCGGCTCGCACCGCTGCCGGCCGATCCCCTCGATGCGTGAACCGCGATCGGTCCGGTTGCTCAGGTCGCCGGACAACCAGCCGTCGAAGAACGCCGAGTTCTCCGGGTCGACCACGCACATCCGGGTGGCGTGTCGGCGGTAACGCACATACCGGCCGATGGTCGCGCTGGTGCCGCCGGTGCCTGCGCCCACCACGATCCAGGCTGGCACCGGGTGCCGTTCCATCTCCAGTTGGGCGAAGATCGACTCGGCGATGTTGTTGTTGCCCCGCCAGTCGGTGGCCCGTTCGGCGAAGGTGAACTGGTCGAGGAAGTGGCCACCGCTCTGTGCCGCGATCCGGCGTGCCTCGTCGTACACGGTGGCCGGATCGTCCACCAGGTGGCAGCGTCCGCCGTGGAACTCGATCAGCCCGATCTTCTCCGGGCTGGTACTCGCCGGTATCACCGCCACGAACGGCAGGCCCAACAACCGCGCGAAGTACGCCTCGGAGACGGCGGTGGACCCGCTGGAGGCCTCCACCACCGTGGTCTGCTCGTCGATCCACCCGTTGCACAGGCCGTAGAGAAAGAGTGACCGGGCCAACCGGTGCTTGAGACTGCCGGTCGGGTGGACCGACTCGTCCTTGAGGTACAGGTCGATCCCCCACTCGGCCGGGAGTGGGAAGACGTGCAGGTGGGTGTCGGCGGAACGGTTGGCATCCGCCTCGACCCTGCGTATCGCCTCGTCCACCCAGTCCCGGTTGGACGGGCGGGCCCGATCTGTCGGTTGGGCCGGTGCGGGTTCGGATTCGAGGGTCATGCGCTGGAGGCTAGACCGAGTGGCTCCAACCCTCACCGGGGCAAAGCCTCGGCTCCGGAGTCCCGCTGCTGCGGTGCTGGTGCCGGGTTGCCCTCTGTGGGGGGAGCTTCCTGGTCGGCGGCGCAGGCGTCGGCCGGGGTGGCCCGCCGCACGGCGTCGTCGGTCTTGCGGGCGATGTCGGCCAATGCGGCGCGACGCAGGGCGTCGGCACGATAGTCGTCGACCCGGTTACGCACCACCCGGGCAGGCACGCCAACGGCCACGCTGTAGGGCGGGATGTCGCGGTTGACCAGGCAGTGCGCGGCCAACACACTGCCCCGCCCCACCGTGGTGCCACGCAGCACGGTGACCTTGGTGCCCACCCACACGTCCGGACCGATCCGGACCGGCGACTTGACGATGCCCTGGTCCTTGATCGGCACGTGGATGTCAGCGAAAACATGATCGAAGTCACATATATAGACCCAGTCCGCCACGATGGTCGCCGCGCCAAATTCCAGGTCCAGATAGCAGTTGACGGTGTTGTCCTTACCGAACACGCACTTGTCGCCGATACGGAGCGTGCCCTCATGGCAACGGATCGCGTTTCCCTGCCCGATGTGGACCCATCTGCCAATGATGAGGCGACCGTAACCACGGCGAGCGTGCAGTGTGACATTCTTGCCCAGGAAGACAAATCCCTCGGTGACGATATGCGGACTACGCACCCGCAGCCAGAAAAATCGCCAGTACCGGATCAGGTACCAGGGTGTCCAGGCCCGATGGCGGATCACCCAGCGTAGTGACGCCAGGGTCAGAAACGATGCCTGCCGCGGGTCGCGTCGTCTGCCCAACACACGCAGAAAATACCGCTCGGATCGGAGAAGCGGTATGCCTGCCCGGCCGCCAACCGCCCGGGCAGACACACCCGGGCAGACACACCCGGGAAGCACCATCTGGTGACACCGCGCCACCCGGCTCGATCAACCGGGTTCCGAAGGGCGCGCCCAGACAACGACGCACGATCCTGGATCCGCCGCGCATGTTCACACGCGCCGCGGCCCTTCCCGCGCCTCATCCGCCTGACCGCGCCCCCGCGGTCACCCTGCGAGGATGCTCACAACGGTTTCCCGGTTCAGACGGGGCGGACGTTCTCCGCCTGCGGGCCCTTCTGGCCCTGCGTGATCTCGAACTCCACGCGCTGACCCTCCTCGAGGGTCCGGTAGCCGTCGGCCACGATCGCCGAGTAGTGGACGAAGACATCGGCGCCGCCACCATCCATGGCGATGAAGCCGAAACCCTTCTCCCCGTTGAACCACTTCACGCTGCCCTGTGCCATGACTGAGTACTCCCTTGGACGAGGCGAGCACCCGCACCTTGCGGGTGTCGAGTCGCCGCGGTGTCCCGTTCCGGCCAGTGGCAAAGAAGGAAACGCCCGCGCTGAGTCCCGCGGGCGTGAGAAACACGATCTTTGGAACGTCGAACGACCGTTGGCCACACTAGCAGGCCTGGTCCGGAATCCTGGCGAATCAGCGCCGGGTAGCGCGTTATGTCGCCAGATCCGAACAACACCGGCCCCGAACCGCCGGAATATGTACGCCCGCAGGCCCGGTTCCGCCATCCCGGCGGTCCCCGCGGCACGCGGCTTCCGGACGCGATACCGACACCCTCTGTGACCACCACGCGTGGTTAGGGCGGGTTCAGGACGGTTTGTGACCTGTCACCAGGGCGTTGTAGAACAGGTCGGCCGGGACGATCCGGGACAGCACGCCAGCATCGAGAGCGGACAACCGCTGCCACGTCCGGTAGGCGAACATCGCCCAGCCCATCCCCAGCCTGTCCCTGGGCACCGCACACTCGAAGGTACGTACCGGCCAACCGAACCACGCCGCGGTCAGTTCCTCGGTACGGACCGCCACCCGGGCCGCGCCGGCCCGGGTGGCCAACCGCCGCAGTTCGTCCGGCCGGAAGGTGTGCAGGTCCACCACCGCCTCCAACTCGGCGGCCCGCGACGACTCGTCCAACTCTCGCTGCGGGCGACGCCAACCACGCAGCGGTTCGAGCCTGGTCACGTTCGTCGTGGCCCACCAGGTGAACCGCGACAGTCTGCGGGCGATCACATCTCCGTAGCGGGTGGGTTCGCCGGCGAACACGAACCGCCCGCCCGGCCGCAGCACCCGCAGTACCTCGCGCAGCGCGAGTTCCACGTCGGGGATGTGGTGCAGCACGGCATGGCCGACGACCAGATCGAACGTGTCGTCGTCGTAGGGGATCGTCTCGGCGTCGGCGACCCTGCCGGTCACGTCAAGTCCCAGGCCCTGTGCGTTGCGCAGCGCCACCTGCACCATGCCGGGACTGATGTCGGTCACGAAACCTCGGTCGGCCACCCCGGCCTGCATCAGGTTGAGCAGGAAGAAGCCCGTCCCGCAGCCCAACTCCAACGCGGTGGGATAGGGCCAACCGGACGTGCCGGCGATCGTGGTGAACCGGTCACGGGCGTAGTCGATGCAGCGCTGGTCGTACGAGATGGACCACTTCTCGTCGTATGTCCCGGCTTCCCAGTCGTGGTAGAGGACGTTGGCGAGCTTCGGGTCGTCGCGGGCCGCCGCGACCTGCTCACGGCTGGCGGTCGGCCACGCCGGACCGTCTCCGGTTTCGGCCTGGGCACCGCTCATCGCCCGCGGAACTCCGCCCTGCCCGGGCCGTTCTCGACGAACGACCGCATACCGACGGCGCGATCCTCGGTGGCGAACAGGCCGGCGAACAGTTGGCTCTCCAACCGCAGTCCGGTGGCCAGGTCGACGTCCAGACCGGCATCGATGGCCTGCTTGGCCGCGCGCAGCGCCAGGGCCGGCCCGGTGGTATACCGTTCGGCCATCTCCACCGCGGCACCGTAGACGTCGTCGGGCGGCACCACCCGGTCGACCAGGCCGATGGCCAGCGCCTCCTCGGCGTCGACAAACCGACCCGTGTAGACGAGATCCTTGGCCCGGGCCGGCCCGATCAGCCGGGGCAGCCGCTGGGTGCCACCGGCGCCCGGGATGATCCCCAACAGGATTTCCGGCTGCCCCAGTTTGGCGTTGTCGCCGCAGACCCGGAAGTCCGCGGTCAGTGCCAACTCGCAGCCGCCGCCCAGCGCGTATCCGGTTACCGCCGCGACCACCGGCTTGGGGATGCGGGCCACCGCGTCGAAGGCCGACGACAGCGCGTCGGCGCGGGCGGCCATGTCGGAGTAGGTCATGTCGACCATCTCCTTGACGTCCGCACCGGCGGCGAACACCTTCGGACCGCCGTAGATCACCACGGCGTGCACGTCGGTCCGCCTGGTCGCCTCGCCGGCCGCGGCCCGGATCTCCTCCTGGACCACGACGTTGAGGGCGTTCATCGGTGGACGGTCCAACCGGATCGTGCCGATGGCGCCGTCGACCTGGAGACTGACGAACTCACCCACGGACTACTCCCTCCGCTGCGACTGCGCCTTCGAGAGGCTGGCTGTCACTCACTCGGGTGCCTGGTCAGACCGTGGTCAGGGGCCGGCTTACAACGTGCCCGGGTGGCTTGGCTGTCGGACGGTTGCGCGAACACACTTCTGCTGCCCGAAAAACCCTACCGCGCCGCCGCGCCGCCGTACCCGGGAGTAAAGGTTAGGCAATACTAAGCTCTGCCGGTGCTCATTCCGCCCGCGAGCTGTTCGGTCGATCTCGCCATCCTGGGTGCCGGGCCGGCCGGCCTGGCCGCGGCCTGGCAGGCGGCCCGACGCGGCCTGTCGGTGGTTGTGCTCGAACGGGCCGGGGATGTCGGTGGAATGGCGGCCAGTTTCGACGTGGCCGGGATCAGGGTCGACCACGGAAGCCACCGGCTGCACTCCGGTACCGCACCGCGCCTGCTCGCCGCGCTACGCGAACTGGTCGGCGACGACCTCCAACTACGGCCCCGCAACGGCAGGCTGCACATCTTCGGCCGCTGGGTCGGTTTTCCGCCGCGGGCGGCTGAGTTGGCCCACACCCTTCCCCCAGGCGTGCTGGCCAGGCTGGCTGCTGATGCGGTCACCGGGCCGCTGCGACGCCTTGGCCCCGAGACCGGGTCCGAGATCGACGGTAGCCGCGACAACGGCGACAACAGCTACCACGGACACCCTGACTGCGGTGCCGAGTGCGGTGCCTACCGTGATCCCCGCGGTGGCTCCGGCCGTGGCTCCAACCGTGGCTCTGACCGCCAACGGTCCTCGGCCGCGCGGGTGCTGCGGGCCGGGCTTGGGCCGACCCTCTACCAGGGGTTCGGTGCACCGTATGCGACAAAGTTGTGGGGCCGTCCCCCCGAGCGGCTCGACGCCGAGCAGGCCTGTCGCCGGGTCGCCGGCGCAA
>DATCXL010000563.1:0-10525 GCA_036565825.1 Mycobacteriales bacterium | reverse complement strand
GTGACGGATTCGTCCACGGTGGTCGGCAGCCGTCGGCGTTGCCCCAGCGGGCTGATTCCACCCCGTACGTATCCGGTGATCCGTTCGGCGTCGGCCGGAGCGGCCATCGCCGCACGCTTGCCGCCGACCGAGGCGGCCAGTGCCTTCAGGTCCAGGGTGCCCGACACGGGAACCACGCCCACCGTGAAGTTGCCGTCCACGCGGACCACGAGAGTCTTGAAGACCCGGGAGCGGTCCACCCCGACCGCCGCCGCGGCTTCCTGACCATAGGAGGTGACCCGTGGGTCGTGTTCGTACTCGTGCAGCGTGTGCGGAACCTTCGCCCGTGACAGCAGCGCCGTCGCCGGCGTGCCCCTGGTGGCCACTCGGATCCTTTGCGGTCGGGCGGGATGGCGGCATCGATATGCCGCAGCTCTGGCAGGTAGAAACCTACCTATGTCCGGGGCCAGTCCGTAGCGGAGGTGTCTGAGGATGACCAGGACCGGTTCGTGCCGGTCGCCTCTGGTTTACCCCATGCGCCCGTGCTGCTGGCCTGGTCGGTGGGCGGCCACGGGTCCGGCGGGTTCGGCTGCTCCCACCCGGCCGTGTCGTCGGTTGTGTCGGCCCGGGTCTGCTGCCAGGCCTGGGCGCGGGCAGCCTCGGCCGCCTGCCGGGACGTGGTCACCGCGAGACTGGTGGTGAGCAGTAGGAGCAGGATCGCCGTGGTACCGGTCAGGATGACCGAAACCTCCCGCAGGTCACCACCCAGGTCCTGTCGGAGGGTGTCGGTGTCAACCGTGTACCGGGCACCCAGTTCCAGCCCCACCGCCAGGGTGGCACCCAGCGCCGTGCCGACCGATGCCGCACCGCATCGCGCCGAGGCGGCCATCACCGCGGTGACGACCAACGCCAGAGCACCCAGCACGGTCACCCCGGGCCAGACCGATCCGCCCGCGTCGATCACCAGATAGTGGGGTCCCGGCGTGTTGCCCTGGTCGGTGGGGGATACCAACCACCACTGCAACAGGCCGGCCGCGCAGAGCGCGCCGAGGAACGGGATCGACGCACCGCGACGAGCCCCGAGCCGAGACAACGTGACCACGAACGCCAGCAGGCCGGCGAGTAGGGCCAGTACCGTGCCCGCGCAGACCAGCCAGCCCCCGATCCGCAGCGAGTCGCGACCCTGGGAGGACAGTACGACGTCGAGCACTCTGGGGGCACGCAATGCTGCCGCGGCCGCTGCCGGAGCGATCGACAGTCCCACCATCGCGGTCCCGAACGGGCGGCGGGAGAACAGTATGGAACCCAGTCCGGCCGCGGCCAGCAGGCCGGCCAGCACCACCAGCAGCAGTGGGGTGGGCAGGGTGACCAGGTCGATCTCGGACCCGGTCTGGTCTCCGAACGGCAGGTAGGGCCCGGCGGTGAGCAGGCCACCCCCGACCACACCGAAGATCCCGGCCAGGACCACCCTCAACGCGCCCGGACGTTCCTTCTCGTCTTCGGCGCTCGGCGATGCCCACGAACTGTCCTGGGTCGTTCCATCCTGGGGTGTTGCATACGACCGGTGCAAGCCTCTGACCTCCCGGCGTCGGCGGTTACCCCCCGCAGGCCGCCATGGTAGGAGACATGCCGCGGCCTGGGCGTGGGAATCGTCGGACTCTCCACGCTGTTGTTGTGCTCGAACCCGACGCCAGACCGGAGGAGCAATGACCGGCGTGGAACTACCGGAGCGGGCGGCCGGTCACGGCGACCCGCGGGCCTGGGATACCTGGCGACCCGAGGAACCACCGGCCGCGTCAACGCCTGTGACGCCGCGATCGGCGCTCGGACGCGTATCCTCCCGGCACGAAGGCAGTGTCAGATCGACGGGAGGCAGCGTGGTCGAGGAGACCGCTGAGCAGCGCCGCGCGCGATTCGAGCGCGACGCGCTGCCCTACCTCGACCAACTCTATGCCGCCGCGATGCGGCTGACCCGTAATCCGGCCGATGCTGAGGATCTGGTCCAGGAGACCTTTGTGAAGGCATTTGCCGCCTTCCATCAGTTCACCGAGGGCACCAATCTGAAGGCGTGGCTCTACCGAATCCTGACAAATACCTTCATCAATACATACCGCAAGCGTCAGCGCCAGCCGCAGCAGGCGGCCTCCGAGACGATCGAGGACTGGCAGATCGCGGCAGCAGAGTCGCACACGTCGGCCGGCCTGCGCTCGGCGGAGATGGAGGCGTTGGACCACCTGCCTGACTCCGACGTCAAGGACGCGTTGCAGCAGTTGCCCGAGGAGTTCCGGCTGGCCGTGTACCTCGCCGATGTCGAGGGTTTCTCCTACAAGGAGATAGCGGAGATCATGGGCACACCGATCGGGACGGTGATGTCCCGGTTGCACCGTGGACGACGGGGACTGCAGCGACTGCTCGCCGACTACGCCCGCGAGCGTGGCCTGGTCCGCGCGGGCGTCACCGAGGAGGAGTCGTGAGCTGCGGCAACGCACACGACACCGACTGCAGCGACGTGCTGGAAGCGGTGTTCCTCTACCTCGATGGCGAGTGCGACGAGACGCAGCAGTCGGTGATCCGACAGCACCTGGACGAGTGTTCCCCCTGCCTGCGCAAGTTCGGTATCGAACAGGACGTCAAGGCGTTGGTCGCCCGCAAGTGCGGCGGCGACGTGGCGCCGCTCTATCTGCGGGAGCGGCTACGCGCCCGACTGACAGAGGTCGCGACCGACGGTGGCCAGGTCGAGGTCGAAACCACCCAGATCGAGACCACCCGCATCGAGTACCGCCCGGAGTGAACTGCCGCAGTGTCCGCCGGGCCGGGGCCTGGCCGGATGCAGGCCAGGTCAGGCCAGGTCAGGTCGGGTCGGCCCCGGTCTGGTCGATGGGCGGTCCATCGGCCGGTAGGTCGGTGATTACCCGCACCAACGCGCTGTCGGCCTCGACGCCCCCGTCGCGGTCCCGGTAGGAACGGCCGCTGTTACCCACGGCAGTCCCGGTTGAGAGCCGCGCGTCGCGCGGGAGGCGTGGCCGGACCGATCCAGGCCGGGTTCGGACGGAACGACCGACGGACCGGGGAAGCCGGACGGACCCGCGGTTCCAACCGAGCATGCCGGTCAGTAGAAACTGGGTGGCGCCGGCCGCCAGCAGTAGGTCGCCGACGCTGTCCACCTCGGGATGGACCGGCAGCGGCATCGGAACGACGTCGCCGAGAGGTCGCAACACGGTTCGGTGGTTGGCCACCGTGTGCTCCACCTGAGTGAATCCCGGCAGGGACGCGCCGGCACGCGCCAGCGCGTGTCCGGACACCGGCATCGCGCCGTTCAGACCGATAACCAGCAGGTTCAGCAGCAGGCCGAGGCCGGCCAGTCCCACGCCCTGCACGTTCCGGTTGAGCAGGCAGAACAGTCCGGCCGTCGCGCCGCCGAGCACCACGGAGAGTCCGTACACCGGTCCGGTGGGCAGACCAACGGCACCGGCGGCGATCGCGAGTACCTGGACGGACAGGCAGATCGCCAGCAGCCGCCAACCTCGCACCGGCCCGTCGGTCAACCTGGCCAGTCGGCCGCCACACGCCCGCCCGGTCAGCGCGGCACAGACCACGGCGAGAAGGATCAGCCCCACGCCGATAGTGTCCCGGACGGGGCAACCCCCAGGCAGGTGAAAACGCCAGGAAGGATCGGACGTGTTCGAGACAGTCCTCGTCGCCAACCGTGGAGAGATCGCGGTCCGGGTCATTCGTACCTGCCAACGGCTCGGTATCAAGGCGGTGGCCGTGCACTCGCAGGCCGACGCCGGTGCGCTGCACGTGCGTCAGGCCGACGAGTCGGTGTTGCTCGGCGGAACGTCCCCGACGCAGTCCTACCTCGATGTCGAGGCGATCATCGAGGCAGCCCGGGTGACCGGCGCCCAGGCGGTGCACCCGGGTTACGGTTTCCTGTCGGAGAGCGCGAGGTTCGCCCGTCAGGTGGGCGAGGCCGGGTTGGTCTGGATCGGTCCTGATCCGGACACCATCGAGGCCATGGGCGACAAGATCGCCGCGCGCAACCTGATGGCGGCTGCCGGGGTTCCGGTCGCGCCGGGCACCACCGAGCCGGTGTTGGACCTCGCGGCCGCGGTGGACCATGCGGCCAGGATCGGGTACCCGCTGATGGTCAAGGCCTCCGCCGGAGGGGGCGGCATCGGCATGGCCGCGGTGCGCGACGAGGCCGAACTACGGGCCGCCTTCGACACCGCCCGCAGTCGGGCCGAGCGGTTCTTCGGGTCACCGGCGATCCTGTTGGAGCGGTACCTGCCTGGTGCCCGACACGTCGAGGTCCAGGTGCTGGGGTTGTCTGACGGACCGGTGCTCGCGCTCGGTGAGCGGGACTGTTCGGTGCAGCGTCGACATCAGAAGGTGGTCGAGGAGAGCCCCTCGCCGGCGGTGTCCGCGGCACTGCGGGCACAACTGTGCGAGGCGGCCGTGCGGGCCGCCGAGGCGATCGGCTACCGGAACGCGGGAACCGTCGAGTTCCTCCTCGATCCGGCGACCGACGAGTTCGTGTTCCTGGAGATGAACACCCGGCTACAGGTCGAGCATCCGGTGACCGAACTGGTGCTCGGTCTCGATCTGGTCGAGGAGCAGTTGCGTCTGGCCGCCGGAGACGGCCCGACCTTCGACCCGCAGCACCCACCAACCCCACATGGTCACGCCATCGAGGCCCGGGTGTATGCCGAGGACCCGGTCAGGTTCCTTCCCGGCCCCGGCCGGATCGGCCGCTGGGTGGAACCGGCCGGCGAGGGCGTGCGGGTGGATGCGGGCTACGCCGAGGGCGACGTGGTGACTCCGCACTTCGATCCGCTACTGGCCAAGTTGTGCGTGTGGGGAGCGGACCGGCCGGCCGCGTTGGACCGGTTGGCCACCGCGGTGACCGCCTTCCAGATCGAGGGACCCCGATGCAACCTGCCCTTCTTCACCGAACTGCTCGGGCGGGAGGAGTTCACCAGCGGGCGCTACGACACCGGTCTGGTGTCCCGGATGAGGGCCGGCTGACAGTCGGTCCAGCCGACCGCCGTTCGGGTTGGCGATCACGCGGTGGGTCAGACATGGTTGGATGCGCCTGGGTCGCGCCGTTCCCGCACCCGCCGACGGAGGGAGGACACAGGCCGATGGCCGAGCAGATCCGCGCCGAGATGGTGGCCAACGTGTGGAAGGTCGTGGTGTCCGCGGGGGACGCGGTCCACGACGGTGACACGTTGGTGATCCTCGAGTCGATGAAGATGGAGATCCCGGTGCTCTGCGAGACCAGCGGCGTGGTTGGCGAGATCGCGGTCGGTGAGGGTGACGTGGTGCAGGAGGGCGACCTGATCGCAGTGGTCGAGCAGCAGGGCTGAGTCGAGCAGCAGGGTTCAGTCCAGCAGCGGAGCGGTCAGGCCGCAGGCCGAGTCGGGGTTACGCCATGGTCGGCGGCGGGGCAGCGACACCGTTCGGGTGCCCGCCCCAGGTCAACAGTCGACGGTCAGCCCGACACCAGCGTGCCGTGCTCCGAGCAGCGGGCCGTCCAGCCGGTGGGCAGGATCTGCACCACCATCCGCCGCCGACAGCGCGCGCACCAACGCGGTGGCTCCAGATCAGCGAAGCGCGCACACCGTCGGTGTTCGCCGATACCGGCCGGCTCACCACACCGGTCGCAGTACACCGGCCCCAGTTCCAGTGCGTAGGTCAGCAGGGCGAGTCCCGGCACCGGGCCCCAGTCCCGTTCGGGGCTACGCCGGAAACCCAGCCGTTCGTACAGCCGGTGCGCCGCGGTCATCTCGACCTGGGTGGACAACCGCAGCGTGGTGCACCCCGCGGCCCTGGCCCGTTCGACGCACTTCCGCACCAGGGCCGCGCCCACCCCACGGCGTCGGGCCCGCGGGTCGACCACCAGCATCCGGAACTCCGACTCCCGGTCGCCGGCCAACTCGGCGTAGGTGCTACCGGGTAGCGCGAACGCGACCGCACCGAGAACACCGCCGGTGTCCGGGTCGACAGCCACCAGCAGGTCGGTCTGCTCGGCCCGTCCGGCCGCGTCCCGCAGTTGGTCGACATAGGGGGAGTCGGGGCTGACGAATCCGTCGTCGGTGTAGACCCGGGCCGTCAGTTCGCCGACGAGAGAGATTTCCTCGGGCTTGGCCGGTCGGATCACCGCGGGGTCAGGCATGTCAGTACTCATACCGCACGCGTCGCGGCGGCACCCAGCCGGGTGCCGCCGCGAGTGTTGCGGTGATTCGGTGGAACCGTCAGTGCGCCAGCTCGGGCACCTTCTCCACCCGAGGGTCGCCCTCGTCGGCGTAGTAGTCGTCCGGGCTGGTCTCGTCGGTGCCGGCCGGTGCCTTCACCGCGCGCAGTACGACGGTGAACACGACCAACACGACCACGTTGACGATGAACGCGGTGGCCGCGATGTACCCGAGCTTGTCCAGTATGGGCACGATCGACAGCGACGAGGCGAAGTGCGGCTGGGCCGCGCTGGACACCTGGTAGGCGGCGACCGTGCCGTACACCATCCCGGCAGCCCATCCGGCCAGCAGCGCCCAGCGGTGGAACCATCTGCTGTACAGGCCGAACACGACGGCGGGGAAGGTCTGCAGGATCCACACACCGCCCAGCAACTGGAAGTTGATCGCGTTCTGCTTGTCCAGGGTCAACACGAACACCAGTGCACCGGCCTTGACGACCAGCGACACCACCTTGGACACCTGCGCCTCGCGCGCCGGGTCGGCGGACCGGTTGATGAACTCCCGATAGATGTTGCGGGTGAACAGGTTCGCCGCGGCGATCGACATGATCGCGGCCGGCACCAGGGCACCGATGGCGATGGCGGCGAACGCGATCCCCGCGAACCAACTCGAGAAGTTGTCCTCGAAGAGCTGCGGCACGATCAACTGCGCGTTCGGCTTGCCGTCCAACCCGATGGGCTTGGTACCCACCGCGATGGCAGCCCAGCCGAGCAGTGCGAGCAGCCCCAGCATCAGCGAGTACGCCGGCAGGATCGCGGCGTTGCGCCGGATGACCTTCCGGCTGCGCGAGGCCAACACGGCCGTCACCGAGTGTGGGTACATGAACAGCGCCATGGCCGATCCGACAGCCAACGTGGTGTAGGCCAGGAAGGTCGGCGCTGACGGCACGAAGACACCCGCTGGTTTGCCGGTGGTCGGGTTGACCGCGGTGAACTTGTCGTGTGCGGCATCGAAGATCCGGTCGAAGCCGATCTTGTATGCCATCCACACCGTGGCCACGATGATCACCAGATAGATCAGGGTGTCCTTGACGAATGCGATAAGTGCCGGCGCGCGCAGGCCGCTGGAGTAGGTGAATGCGGCCAGTACCGCGAACGCGATCAGCAGCGGCAGGTCCTTGGCGAACGCGTTACCCGAACCGCCCAGGCCGATGACCTCCAGCACCGCCTGGATGCCAACCAGTTGCAGTGCGATGTAGGGCATCGTGGCGAGGATGCCGGTGACCGCGACGGCAAGTGCCAGGCCCCGGCTGTCGAACCGGCCGCGCACGAAGTCGGCCGGAGTGACATACCCGTGTCGATGCGCCACCGACCACAGCCGTGGCATGAACACGAAGATCAGTGGATACACCACGATGGTGTACGGCACCGCGAAGAAGCCGCCCAGGGAACCGCCGGCGAACATGGCGGCGGGAACCGCGACGAAGGTGTAGGCGGTGTAGAGGTCACCGCCGAGCAGGAACCAGGTGACGAAGGTGCCGAACCCGCGGCCGCCCAGACCCCACTCGTCCAGGTTGGCCAGGTTGTCTCCGCGCTTCCACCGGGCGGCGGCGAAGCCGAGCACGGTGACGCCCAGGAACAGGATGATCACGATGGTCAGCGCCGTGGTGTTCATCGCGCGGCCCCCTTGCCGGAGTCGCCGGAGTTACCGGAGGCATCGGAGTCGTCAGGGGCTCCAGACGAAGCGCCCGGCCCGGACCGGTGCCTGGATTCCAGGATGAGGTAGGCGAGATAGGTCAGTCCGGCCGTGAGGAAGACCCACAGCAACTGGTACCAGAAAAAGAAGGGGAAGCCCGCCAGTGTGGGTTCAACCTTGGCGTAGCTTCCCACCCAACACAACGCGACGAATGGTGCCACAAGGCACACCGCGATAACGACCATGAGCACGGGGCTCAGGGACCTACGGCTGCCCCGGTCGCGCACAGGTTGTGTCACATCAACCTCCGCGGATAGGGTGAGCGGGAAGATTTCTCGCTGGCCGGCCGCACCATGCGCGCCGGTGTCATCGGGACAGTCCGTGGCTGTCACCACAGCCCAACACCGTCCTGGTTGCGGCAGTACCAACAGGACAAGCCCTGCGCGCCCCCGTCGCGCCGCCAGCACGCTACTACCCTGCGGGGGTGGGGCACCCCTGATTCAACCCACCCGAAATACAGCGGTGACCAATACCGCCCGCGTAATCGCTGAACGGGCCGTCTGACACGACGGGTGGTACGACAAGCGGTTATTGGGACCTGTTCTGATTGTGAGCAGTCGAACGCGATCGGTTATCGGTCGCGACACCGCTCACAGGGTCTGGGTCAGGGCCTTGATCGGCATCCGCAGGTCTGCCAGCATCCGCAGGTCCTCGTCGGCGGGCCGACCAAGTGTGGTCAGGTAGTTCCCGACGATGACGGCGTTCACCCCGCCGAGCACACCCCGGTCAGCCATGTCGCCGAGGGTCAACTCGCGGCCGCCGGCGTAACGCAGCGTCGTCCGCGGAAGCGCCAGTCGGAAGGTTGCCACAGTCTTCAGTGCCTCGTTGGCTGGCATCAACGGCAGGTCCCCGAACGGTGTACCCGGGCGCGGGTTGAGGAAGTTCAGGGGTACCTCGTCGGGCGTCAACTCACCCAACTGGACCGCGAACTCGGCCCGCTGGTCGAGGGTCTCGCCCATACCGACCACGCCACCGCAGCAGACCTCCATGCCGGCGTCGCGGACCATGGTCAGCGTCTGCCACCGCTCCTGCCAGGTGTGTGTGGTGACCACCTGCGGGAAGTAGGACCGGGCGGTCTCCAGGTTGTGGTTGTAGCGGTGCACGCCGATCGCGGCGAGCTCGTCCACCTGTTCGGCGGTGAGTAGGCCCAGCGAACACGCGATGTTGATGTCCAACTCGGCCCGGATCGCGGCCACCCCGTCGCGAACCTGCCGCATCAGCCGGTCGTCCGGGCCGCGCACGGCCGCCACGATGCAGAACTCGCTGGCGCCGGTGGCGGCGGTGTCCTTGGCCGCCCGCACCAGCGACGGTATGTCCAGCCAGGCCGAACGCACCGGCGAGGAGAACAGTCCCGACTGGGAGCAGAAGTGACAGTCCTCCGGGCACCCACCGGTCTTCAGGCTGACGATGCCCTCGACCTCCACCTCGGGCCCGCACCAGCGCATCCGCACCTCGTGGGCGAGCTGGAGCAGTTCGTCGAGCCGGTCGTCGGGCAGTCGCAGACACTCAGCCGCCTGCGACTGGTCGAGTCCGAGCCCCTGGTCAAGTGCCCGGGCCCGGGAGACGTCGAGGATGTCGGATGTCACTGTTCCACCCCGTTTCGGAAGTCTGCCGCGTCGAACACGCCCCCGTATCGGGGCGCCAAACCGGCCCGGGCCAGGCCGAGGAAGTCCGGGTGGGCAGGTGCCCCCCGCGGTATCGCCCCACCGAGCGGTTCGCCGGTCAGCGTCTCCAGGTCCGCGACGTTGCACCGCTCCGCCAGATCCGGCCGCTCCGGCCAGCAGCCGATCACCACCCCGGCCGGACGCAGCCCACGACCGGCCATCACCTCAAGGGTGAGCGCGGTGTGGTTGAGCGTGCCCAGCCCGGCGGCGACCACCACCAGGGCGGGGGCGTCCAGTGTTCGGGCCAGGTCTGCCATCGTCCACCCGTCCGGCCCGAACCTGACCAGCAACCCGCCCGCTCCCTCGACCAGTACCAGGTCCCTGCGGCCGGCGAGATCGGTGACCAGACCGGCCACCGCGTCCAGGTCGAGCGGTTCGGCACCGGATCGACGGGCGGCGGCCTCGGGGGACAGCGGGTCGGGGTAGCGGGCCGGTTCGTGTAGGTCGGTGACGCCGGACAGCCGCCCGACCTCGGCCAGGTCACCCGGTTCCCCGGGCGCCAGGCCGGTCTGGGCCGGCTTGACCACGGCGACCGACGATCCGCGGTCGTGGGCCAGTGCGGCCACCGCGGCGGTCACCACCGTCTTACCCACCTCGGTGCCGGTTCCGGTGATGACGAGGACGCTCACGCCTGCGACCCTACTGGGCCGACTTTTCGCACCGACCGGAAGGCGGTGTGGCGTCCCCGGGCGCCTCCGTACGAGGGCGTCCGATGCGGTGCAGACGCGGCGTCGGCTGGGCGCCTCACAGGCCATCGGCACGCCTGACCATGCGGAGGGGTGGCGCGATGCGCCACCCCTCCATTTTTGGCAGAACCGCGAACATGTTCCCAGTACGCCTGGCTGTTCGATCCGCGCGAGAGCCCCGTTGGAACCGAAACGACAACGCGGCTCCGGGCTAACCTGCCATCCGGGCGGTGAGCCAGGTACGGAA
>DATCXL010000559.1:0-2348 GCA_036565825.1 Mycobacteriales bacterium | reverse complement strand
GGCGTGGTCGGGCTCAAGCCGACCTTCGGCCACATCCCCTATGTCCCGCTGAGCCCGGAAGGGTTGTCGCATCTGGGGGTACTGGCTCGGGATGTGGACACCGCGGCCCTGCTCGCCGCGGTGATGGCCGGCCCCGACCCGGAGGACCCGCTTTCGGCGCCTCGACCGGTGGACCCGCGCGACCCGCCGCGCCCGGTGCGGATCGGCTGGCTGGGTCGAGACGATCCTTCCGAGGTCGACCGCACGGTGCACGCCGCGACGAGGGTCCTGGCCGGACTCGGCCACCACATCGAGGAGATCGACGTCCCGTTCGCCGACCCCTATCCCCACCTGGTCACGATCGTGGCGACCGCAGAGGCAGCAGCTGAGTCGGCGGAGCAGCCGGCAGGGCAGTCAGGTGAGCGGCCGATCTTCGACGGCCTCGCCGATCCAGCCCGGTTACGGGTTGCCGCGCACGGTCGACGACTGTCGGCCGTGGACCTGATGCGAGCCCAGACCGAACGGCTCCTGCTGATCCGCTGCCTGGACCGGGTGATGGAGCGGTTCGACCTGCTGGCCATGCCCACGGTCTCGATCGAACCGTTCCCGGTCCACGCGTGGCGCCCTGACCCCACGACCGGCGACGAGATGGACTGGCTGGCCTGGTGCAGGTCGACCTACCCGTTCAACCTGACCGGGCAGCCCGCGATCTGCCTGCCGGCCGGGTTCACCGTGGCCGGCCAGCCGGTGGGCCTGCAACTGGTCGGCCGGCGGGGTGAGGACAGCCTGCTACTGGATGTGTCGGGCCAGTTCGAGCGGGCCAGCCCCTGGCGGTGGTCCTATCCGGAAAAGGATCGGTGACGTGATGGCCAGCCTCCTGTCCACCCCCTCGACGACCGGCAGTACCGGCTTCGTCGCCCGGCATCGGCTCTGGGACGAGCAACGGCGCGAGGCCGCGGCCGATCTCGAGCGAAAGCTGGACTCGCTCGATGCCGTGCGGGTCGTCTTCGCTGACCCGCACGGCATCGCCCGGTCGAAGACACTTTCTGTCCGGGCGTTCCGGTCGGTGCTGCGTAACGGGATGGACTTCAGCCCTGGTCCGTTCCTCTTCGACACCGGCCACGCGCTGGCCGTCGATCCCTTCGCCCCGGGCGGCGGTATCGGGCTGGGCGAACTCGACGGCGCCGGTGACTTCATCGTCGTCCCCGACCCGTTGACATTCACGGTGCTTCCATACACCGGTCGCCCGACCGGCTGGGCGGTCGGTGACGAGTACCTCCGTGACGGCACACCGCATCCGCTGTCCAGTCGGGCGGTGTTGCGCAGACTGTGTGACAGGTTGCCGACCCGGGGGATGGAGTACGTCGTCGGGCTGGAGGTCGAGTGGTACCTCACCCGTTACACCGACGGTGCCCGGCCGCGCCGGGTGGGCGGGTTCGGGGTGCAGGGTGTACCACCCGAGGTGGAGCCGGTGAACGGCGGCTACCAGTTCAACTCGGACAGCCTGCTGGACGCGCTGGAACCGGTACTGGCTCCCCTGGTCGACACGCTCATCACCCTTGACCTGCCCCTGCGCACGATCGAACACGAGTCGGGCCCGGGACAGTTGGAGTTCACGTTCGACCCGATGAACGGGATGGCCGCAGCCGACGCCATGCTGCTGTTCCGTACCGTCACCAAGCAGGTCCTTGCCCGGTCCGGTTATCACGCCTCCTTCATGGCGTTGCCCCGGTTACCGGGTTTCGACGCGAGTGGCTGGCACCTGCACCAGTCGCTGGCCGACCGGACGACCGGACGCGATCTTTTCTCCGCCACGGTGCCGGGGGAAGTCCTGTCCGATCTGGGCATGCGCTATCTGGGCGGGCTTCTCCACCATGCCGCCGGAACCATGCTCCTGTGCGTGCCGACCATCAACGGGTTCCGTCGGATGAACCAGAACTTCGCGCTGGCACCGACCCGCGTCGACTGGTCAACCGAGAACCGGGCCGGTGAACCCAGTGCGAATCCGTATCTCTACCTCGCCGCACAACTTGCGGCCGGCCTGGACGGTATCGACGGGGAACGGGACCCCGGCGCGCCGGTGGGTGAGTCGTGTGCCACCACCCAGGAGCTACCCCGGAATCTCGCCGAGGCGATCGGCGCATTCGAGGCCAGTACCCTCAGTCGGGCTATTCTGGGCGACGCCCTGAGTGACTGCCTGCGGTTACTGAAGGCCAGTGAGTTGGCCCGGTTCGAGGAGTGGCTGGCCAACATCGGGTCGCCGACGGCAGGACCACGAGACGATGCCCAGGTCAGCGAGTGGGAGCACTGTGAGTATTTCGCGGCATACTGAGAAGCTCCACCGCCGGGTCGTCCGCACCGTCGACGAG
>DATCXL010000525.1:0-4891 GCA_036565825.1 Mycobacteriales bacterium | reverse complement strand
CCGCGGCACTGGCCGCCATACGGGCCCGCCGCGGCCTGGACGAACTGGACGGTTGGCTGCCGCCGGCCGGTGCCGCACACCTTCGTTCCGGCGCGGAGATGGCCCGTAGACTCGCCCGCCACCCCGGCGTGGTCGACCGCGCGGTGGAGTTGGGACGCGGGTGCGTGTTCCCGCTGAGGCACGCGGTCGGTGATCTGCCGCGCTTCGACGTGCCCGAGGGGCACACCGTGGTGAGTTACCTGCGCGAGTTGACCGAGCGGGGCGCACGGGAACGGTATGGCCCGCGCGAACACGCCCAGAAGGCGTACGCGCAGATCGCGCACGAACTCGCGGTGATCGAGGAGCAGGGTTACCCCGGTTACTTCCTGATCGTGTGGGACATCGTCCGACGTTGCCGTGAGACCGGCATCCTCTGCCAGGGCCGAGGTTCGGCCGCCAACTCGGCGGTGTGTTACGCCCTGGGTATCACCAGCG
The DNA here is from genome assembly GCA_036565825.1 of Mycobacteriales bacterium. Classification (GTDB taxonomy): domain Bacteria; phylum Actinomycetota; class Actinomycetes; order Mycobacteriales; family DASULA01; genus DASULA01. The sequence continues at coordinate 4,417 of DATCXL010000525.1, read as the reverse complement.
TCGACGCGGTGCGGTTCGGGCTGCTGTTCGAGCGTTTCCTGTCCACCGAACGGGACGGTCCGCCAGACATCGACGTGGACATCGAGTCGGACCGACGCGAGGAGATCATCCAGTACGTCTACCGCCGATACGGGCGCGACCGCGCCGCCCAGGTCGCCAACGTCATCACCTACCGACCGAAGTCGGCGGTCCGGGACATGGCCGGGGCACTGGGGTACGCCCCAGGTCAGCAGGACGCCTGGTCGCGGCAGATGGACAACCACGACCGGTTCGCCACCCCCGCGCAGCGCGCCGGGTCGGACCCGGCGGCTGCCACGGAACCACCGGGGCAGCCGTCCGACCACGGCACTCCGGACCACGGCATTCCCGACCAGGTGCTGGACCTGGCCGGGCAGGTGCTGGGGTTTCCTCGCCATCTGGGTATCCACTCGGCCGGCATGGTGCTGTGTGACCGGCCGGTGGCCGAGGTGTGTCCGGTGGAGTGGGCCCGGATGCCCGGCCGTAGCGTGGTCCAGTGGGACAAGGATGACTGTGCCGCAGCCGGTCTGGTCAAGTTCGACCTGCTCGGGCTGGGCATGCTCACCGCGCTACGTCTCGCGTTCGACCTGATCGAGGAACACTACGGCCGTCGGTACACCCTGGCCACCATTCCGCCGGAGGACCCCGACGTCTACGACATGCTCTGCCGGGCCGACTCGGTCGGAGTGTTCCAGGTGGAGAGTCGGGCCCAGATGGCAACGTTGCCCCGGCTTCGTCCACGCACCTTCTACGACCTGGTGGTCGAGGTGGCGATCATCCGACCGGGCCCGATCCAGGGTGGTTCGGTGCACCCGTACATCCGGCGCCACAACGGGTTGGAGCCGGTGACCTACCCACATCCGCTGCTGCGTAACGCGCTGGAGAAGACCAAGGGGGTGCCGCTGTTCCAGGAACAGCTCATGCAGATCGCCATCGACGCGGCCGGGTTCACCCCCGCCGAGGCCGACCGGCTGCGTCAGGCGCTGAGTTCGAAACGGTCTGCCGAGCGGCTGGAGGAGTTGCGCCCCCGGTTGCTGTCCGGCATGGCCGAACGGGGTGTCGGGCCGCTGGCCGCCGAGCAGATCATCGACAAGTTGGTGGCGTTCGCCGACTTCGGGTTCCCCGAAAGTCACGCGATGAGCTTTGCCTACCTGGTCTACGCCAGCGCGTGGATCAAGCTGCACCACCCGGACGTGTTCTGCGCCGCGCTGCTCAACGCCCAGCCGATGGGGTTCTACTCCCCCCAGTCGCTGGTGGCCGACGCCCGACGACACGGGGTGCGGGTGCTCGGCCCGGACCTCAACGCCAGCTCCGACCGGGTGACACTGGAACCGTGGCGGCCTGACCATCCAAACCGCCGTTCCGACCGGGCCGACCAGGGACGGGTCCGGTACGCGGTGCGGCTGGGCATCGGGTCGATCCGCACCATCGGGGACGAGACTGCCCGGCGGATCGCGGCGGGGCGACCGTACGGGTCCATGGCCGACCTCGCCCGCCGGCTCGCCCCACCGGTGCCGGTGATGGAGGCGCTGGCCACCGCGGGGGCGTTCGAATGCTTCGGACTGGACCGTCGGCAGGCGCTGTGGGCGGCCGGCACGGCGGCACGGGAACGCGCCGACGTGCTTCCCCTCCAACTCTTCGGCGAGTCGGCGCCCCGCCTGCCGGAGATGACCAACCAGGAACGGATGATCGCCGACCTGTGGGCCACCGGCATCTCGCCGGACACCCATCCGACCGGGCTCCTGCGGGACCGACTTGCGGCCATCGGCGTGGTGGACGCGGCGCGACTGCGCACGGTGCCGACCGGCCGGCGGGTACTGGTGGCCGGAGTGGTGACCCACCGGCAACGGCCATCCACGGCAGGCGGCACCACGTTCGTCAACCTGGAGGACGAGACCGGGCACATCAATGTCATCTGCTCGCCCGGGCTGTGGCAGCGGTACCGCCGGATCGGCCGGGAGTCTGTGGCCCTGCTGGTCACCGGACGGGTGGAGAACGCGGAGGGAGTGACCAATGTGGTGGCCGAGCGGCTGGCCCCGCTGCGACTGCACACCGGCGAACGGTCCCGTGACTTCCGCTGAACGGCCGCGGTCCACCTGAGGGACGGGCTCACCCGGCGCGAAGGGCCACCCGTGCCGCGTGTGCGACGTCGTCGTTGGGATGGCGTGCCGCAATCGCCTCCAGCAGCGGTACCGCGTACGGGTTGTCCAGCCGCCACAGGTGCGCGATGTCACCGATCTGGTCGTCGACCGTACGGCCTCGGGTGAACATGTACACCGCCCGGGTCGGATCCTCGTCGAGGTAGGGAACCATGGACTCGACCAGCATGTGGGCGATGTCCTCCGGCCGCATCGCCTGGTGGGTTTCCAGCCCGTGGTCGATCAGCCAGACCAACGCGAACGGCCGGATCCGAGGCTTGTCGAGTAGGCCACGCACCGCTGCCTCCGCCCGCCGTCCGATCCCCGACAGTGCGGCGAACGCGCTCATCCGGGTACTGGGGTGAGCGGTGCGGATCGCCTCGGCCAGTTCGACCGCCGCGGACTCACCCCGCGACCTCGCCCACAGCCTGGCCTCCTCGGCCGCGGCCTCGTCGTCGTAACCCGCGCACATCTCCAGCAGCGTCACCGCGTCGAAGTCGACGAGTTCGCCGAAGAAGGGAGTGGGTAGCCCTTCGGCCCGCAACAGTCGGCTGACGCACCAGGTACCCAGTGCGGTCAACGACAGCCGCCCGCCGTCTCGATGAGCCGTCCCACCAGGATCGCGCCGCACCGTGCCGCCGGTACAACAGATGATCCCGAGATCCTCGAGCTGCCGGACCGCCCGCCGCAGGTCGTCGGGCCCCGGTCCCGGATCCGAGCAGGGCTCGTCGGACAGACCACCGGCCTGCTCGACGAACACCGCGAGGTCCAGCGGCCGGGTGGCTCCGTACAGTGCCTCGACCAGTACCCGCAGCAGGTCACCGGCGGTCCCCTCGCGGTCGGACCCGCCCGCCCTGGCCATCCCGTCCGCCCCCTCGGTGCGCACACCGCCGGCGCACAGCGCCGCGAGGGCCCGGCAGGCCAACTCAACGGGGCGCTCGGCCAGTGCCAACCCCAGCGGGGTGGTCACCAGCCGACGCCCACGCGCTTCCACCAGTCCCACCGAGCGAGCCCAGCCGTAAACCAGGTGCGTCTCGGCGAGCATGGTCGAACTGGTTACCCGCCGACCGGCGACCAGGGCCAGGTCGTGGCGACCCACATCGAGCCGAGCGGCCAGTTCCACCGCGTCGGCCACCGACAGGTTCCCCCGCGCGGTGAGTCGCCGGGGCCGGGTCGCCCAACGTGTCAGTTCGCCCAGTCGGTGCAACCCGGGGGTATGCGCCGCGCCCTCCAGAAGCGTTTGCACGGACGGCGGGTGGACCGGGGGCTGCATCCAGCGGGTGGCGCGGAATGCCACCCGCTGGGGGTCCATCCACGACAGCAGGGACGGTTCTACCGGCGGCGGTGGAAAATGCTCGACAAGGTGGCGCCCGGTCACAGCGAACAGTCGTTCCTGGACGATCGGGTCACCGATGTTGACCCTGCTCGTGTAGAGCCGGTCGGCCAGCACCCCGCACTGTCCGCACTCGGTCAGCGTGTCCACCAGCCAGACCGACAGGCCGGTGACCATGGCCCGCACGTCCCACCACCCCGGCACGGTGGGTTCCAGTCGGCCGGTGTCGCCGAGGAAGTCGACGAAGGACAGCATGGTGGGGCCCAGGGTGGCCAGTGTCCTGCGGTCCACGGTTCCGCGCTGCGGCAACCAGTCCCCGAACAGTCTGGGGAAGTCCTGTACCGACCAGTGATGCAGGTCCCCTCCGGCGCGTTCCCACTTGAAGCGGAGCGCCTGGTGCACCGTGGTCAACTCGACCGGGCGTTCCCGACTGGCCGCCCAGGCGTCGAACAGGGCGGTGACCGCGTTCTGGGCACGTGCGAAGGCCTGTTCGCCTGGCGGCTCCTGCTGTGCCACCGAGTCCATCCCTCTCCTTCCGCGGTCACTCGGCGGCAACGGGAGGCAGCCGGCGACCTTGGAGGATGCGCGGCATCGCCCGCGAGGTCATTCCCACGCCCATGACCACGTTAAGTGACTGATCGAACGCAGAAATGTTACGCCTCCCCCCAGGCCGTGCGCGCACGAGGCAAATCGTGCCGGTATTGGGGTGCACCGCATCGGCGCGATTCACCACAACGGAGTACCCCTGTGGCGCTACTCCGGCGGGGGCTTCACCGCGATGTCACCCGATGCGCGGTAGTCCCGGGGTCGGGCCGTGGGAAAGACTCACGGCGCGGATCCGGACCGCAGCCGGTCCAGTGCGGCATTCGCCGCGGACATGGCCAACCGGCGCAGCCCGCCACCGAGGCTGACTCGGACCAACCCCAAC
>DATCXL010000502.1:0-7560 GCA_036565825.1 Mycobacteriales bacterium | reverse complement strand
CGGGACTGGTAGGGCAGTGCCGACACCGCCGCGGCGAGTTCCGGTGCGGAGAGTCCGTCCCACACCCCCGACTGGAGGCATTCAGCTACCAGTAGGTCGCTTTCCGACCAGATCCTGGCAAGTTGGCGTCCAGCCGGGGTGACGGTGTCACCGTCGAGGTAGCCGCGCTGGTCCAGCAGCGCGCAGACCCGGTCGAAGGTGCGCGGGATCGAGTGGGTGCGGCCCTCCATCCGTTGGCGCACCGACTGGGTGTCACGGCTCAGTCGGTGGTGGCGCTCGGCCCACCGCGCGTGTTCCTCGCGGTCGGGGCAACCGTGGCAGGGATGCCCGCGGATCTGCCGGCGTAGCCGGGTGATCTGTTCGTCGTCGGCGGCTGGGGCCCGACCCCGGCGGGGACGACCGCCCTCGGCCCGTGTCTGGGCGCCGCGCAGGCTGGAGGCCAGGTCGCGGCGGGCCTGCGGTGACCGGTGGTTGAAGTGTTTGGGCACGTGCATGCGGCCCACCGGCTCGACCGGTCGGGGAAAGTCGACAGGCGACAGTCGCCCGGCCCAGCGGTCCTCGGTGAGCACCAGCGGGCGAGGCTCGGTCATCGGGTGCAGGCCAGGGTCGAGCACCACGGCCATACCCGACCGCCGCCCGGACGGGACGTGGATGACGTCGCCCACCCGCAGTCGTTCCAGTGATTCCACCGCGGCGCTGCGGCGACGTTCGGCACCCTCACGGGCCAGCGCCTGTTCGCGTGCCTTGAGCTGTTCGCGCAGGGACGCGTATTCGGTGAAGTCGCCTCGGTCGCAGGCCATCGCGTCGCGGTAGCCGTCCAACGCCTCGGTGTTGCGTTGGATCTGACGGGCCAGCCCGACCACCGACCGGTCCGCCTGGAACTGCGCGAAGGAGGACTCCAGCAACTCCCGGGCCGCGGTCCGGCCCATCTGCCCGACCAGGTTGACCGCCATGTTGTAGGACGGGCGGAACGACGAACGCAGCGGGTAGGTGCGGGTGGAGGCGAGGCCGGCGACCTGTGCGGGGTCGACGTCGGGTGTCCACAGCACCACGGCGTGGCCTTCCACGTCGATGCCGCGCCGGCCGGCCCTGCCGGTCAACTGGGTGTACTCCCCCGGGGTGATGTCGACGTGTGCTTCACCGTTCCACTTGACCAGGCGTTCGAGTACCACCGAGCGGGCCGGCATGTTTATGCCCAGGGCCAGGGTCTCGGTGGCGAACACGGCCTTGACCAGTCCCCGGGTGAACAACTCCTCGACGGTCTCCTTGAAGGTCGGGATCAGCCCGGCGTGGTGCGCGGCCACGCCGCGTTCCAGTCCGTCGAGCCACTCCCAGTAGCCGAGCACGTTGAGGTCCTCGGCCGGGATGTCGGCGGTGCGCCGGGCGGCGACCTGACGGACCTCCTCACGTTCCTCGGCGGAGTTCAGGCGCATCCCGGCGTACAGGCACTGGCGGACCGCGGCGTCGCAGCCGACCCGACTGAAGATGAAGTTGATGGCCGGGAGCAGGCCCTCGCGGTCAAGCCGGCCGATCACCTCGACCCGGTCCGGTGGCCGCACCCGGCCGGTTCGGCCACGGTGGCGGGCCGGGTCCAGGTGCCGGTAACGCTCCCGGATGTGGCGGACCAGTTCGGGGTTGACCTCGTGGGTGGAGGCGTCGCGGAACAGGTCGAACAAGCGGCCACCGACCAGCATGTGTTGCCACAGCGGCACCGGCCGGTCCTCGCTGACGATCGCCCTGGTGTCCCCGCGGACGGTGACCAGCCAGTCGGCGAACTCCTCGGCGTTGCTGACGGTCGCCGAAAGGCCGATCAGGGTCACCGAGGAGGGCAGGTGGATGATGACCTCCTCCCACACCGCGCCGCGGAACCGGTCGGCCAGGTAGTGCACCTCGTCCATCACCACGAAACCGAGCCCGGTCAGGGTCGTCGACCCGGCGTAGAGCATGTTGCGCAGTACCTCGGTGGTCATCACCACGACCGGTGCCTCGCCGTTGACCGTGTTGTCGCCGGTGAGTAGGCCGACGTTTGCCGCGCCGTGGCGCGCGACCAGATCGGTGTACTTCTGGTTTGACAGCGCCTTGATCGGGGTGGTGTAGAAGCACTTGCGGCCCAGCCGCAGTGCCAGGTGTACGGCGAACTCCCCGACCACCGTCTTGCCCGCCCCGGTCGGGGCGCAGACAAGCACCCCCAGCCCATCCTCGAGAACCTCACAGGCCTTGATCTGGAACGGATCAAGCGGAAAGTCGTATTCGGCGCTGAAGTCGGTCAGTTCTGGGTGGGCGGACCGCCGACGGGCCGCGGCGTACCGCTCGGCGGGACTGCTCATGGTCCCAAGCCTACGGCCGGATCGGTCAGTCCGTGGGCATGGCGGGGGCGAGCACACGCAGCGCGCCGGGTACGCAGGTGGCGGTCACCGACAGTGTGCCCAACCGCTCGCCGTCGGCGTAGGCGGTCACCCCCGGTGCGGCCAGGGTGACCTCACGGGCCCGACGGACCGTGACGGCCGGGTGGGTGGTGTGTTCGCCCCGGCGGACCCGGGGTTTGACCCGGACCAGTTCGACCCGCGACACCGGGCCGACAACGGTCACGTCGAGTAGCCCGTCGTCGATCCGGGCGTCCGGGCAGATCCGCAGGCCGCCGCCGTACCGCGGTCCGTTGCCGACGGCTACCAGGGTGGCCTCGACCTGCAAGGGTTGACCGTCGAGGGTCAGGGTGAACATTTCAGTGTGTAGCCGGGCGAGCTCGGCGAGGATCGCCAGGTCGTAGCGGCGCGGACCGGCCGGCCAGCGCATCGTGTTGGCGCGTTCGTTGACCGCGGAGTCGAATCCGGCGCACAGCACGCCGCCCCACCACCGGCCGGCCGCGGTGGCCACGTCGACCGCACGGGTCCACCCCTGGCACACCGCTGTGGCCACGGCCCGGGCGGCGGCCAGTGGGTCATCGGGCATGCCCAGGGTCGCGGCGAGGTCGTTGCCGGTGCCGGCCGGGATGACCCCCAGTGGGGTGGTCGTGCCGGCCACCGCCTGCAACGCCAGGTGGCACATGCCGTCGCCGCCAAGTACGACCAGTGCGTCGGTGCCCCTGTCGACGGAACTGCGGGCCAGTTCGAGGCTGTGCTCGGCGTCGTGGCCCTGGGTCACGTCCACGTCCAGCCCGCCGGCCCGCAACTGTTCACATACCCCGTCGAGTAGCCGGGCGGCCCGGCCGTGTCCGGCGGTCGGGTTGACCAGCAGCGTCACCTGCGTGTTCACGGTCCAGAACCGTACTGGCCGCCGACCAGCGGCGACGGTCAAGATCGCGAATCAGCCTCGCGCGGCGGCTCTGATACCGGCGGCGTCGTGGCGCAGTCGACGGCAGGTCTCGGCCACGCGTTGCTGGAACGCCCGCACGCTGTCCAGGTCCTCCCATCGGGAAAGTGCCCGGCTGGCCTCGTTCAGGTTGGTCAGTGCATTGGCGGACACGGTGCGGTCGAGGGCAGCTTCGCCGGCTGCGACAGCCGGCTCGGGGTCGCCGGCCCGTGCGTGGGCCAACGCCAACAGTGACCGCGGACCGGCCATGCTGTTCATCAGCGGTAGCAGGATCTCGACCGCTTCATCAGGGCGGCCGAGACGGACCTGACAGTGTGCGACATGCCAGCGCAGGTGGTCGGCCCTGTGGTATCGAGCCCAGTAGACGGTGTCCTCGCCTGAACTGTTCCTGCGAGCAAGCAGGTCGGCGGCCTCGTCGAGTTGGGCGTGCGCGGCGGCCTTGTCACCCAGCATCGCCGAGGTGGCGGCCCCATCCCTGGCGATCAGCGAGGCAAGACCGGGCGGAACATGCCAGGGGACCCGTCGGGAGGCTTCGGCCAGTTCGGCGGCGTGCTGGTACTGGCCAGCCCAGTAGGCAATGTTGATGTTGCGGCCTTGGATGAAGCTGACCAGTTGGTAGTCACCGCCGGCCCGTGCCCACTCGGTGGCCTGATTGGTCCAGTACACCGACGAGGCGCGGTTGCCCGTCTCCTCGTGCAGCCAGCCGGCGTATTCGGCATATTCGGCCTGCACGGCGCGCAGGGCCGAGCGGGCCGGTTCCTGGGCGTCCCGGCAGAGCCGGTCCAACGCTGCGGTCTGGGCGACGACCGGCCCCAGCCGGGTCACCGGGCTCTGTACGAAGTCGTTCGCCTTGTGCGCGGCCAGCATGGAACGGAAGTAGTCGGCCACCTTCAGGTCGGCGCGCTCCGGTTCGTCCAGTGCACCGGCCAGCCGGTCGAGATCGTCGGGGGTGAACGTGCCGGCCGCGAACATCGCCGCGGCGAGCCCACCGGTGCTCACGAAGGTTCGCCGGGAAATCCTCATATATTCGACGGTACCCGCGGTCGACACGTAAGGCACCAGCACGATATCGCCGGACGCGACCGGTGCGAACATTCCGGCGGCCAGATCGAGCACCGCCCTCCGGTCGGCCTGGGTGTCCAGGCGGGACCGCCGCCGGTGCGCGTCGGCGAACTCCCACAGCCGGGCCAGCAGCCCTCCCGCGTCGAATATCTGATCGGCGATCTCGGCGAACTGCGCGTCCTCCGGCAGTCGCTCCCCCAGTTCCACGTGACCCAGGTACCCGCTGTGCACCCGCCGGCCGAACGCGGCGAACTGCGCGGTCACCTGGGTGAGTGACCAGCCACGCCGGTCGCGGCAGCGCCGTAGTTCGGCGCCGAAGAGGTGTGCCGATGACGCGTTCGGTGTTGATTCACGAGGTGTCTGACCCATCCGTGCTCTCCCAGACCATGATCTTGTCGCCACCCCGCCATGGCGCCGTGCCCGTCCTTTTCGCTGACGCGTCATGTCCACAGAATCGTTGTGGCCGCGCACCTGAAACCGTACGCGCGGCACTGACAGTTCCAGACCGCGCGCTGATGTCCACTGCGGTTCTGATCGCCGGTATACCTGCCAGGAAAGGCGTTGCAACATGAGCAATTCACCCGACTCGGGTCGCCCTCACGAGTCGTCGCCACGACGAATGGGCGACATGGGTTGTGGGACCGGAGGCACCGGGCCGAACTCCGCCGACACTGACCGGGGCAGGCCGCATCTGTCGCACTCTGCCTACCGGCGGCTCGCCACGCACGCTCCGGCGCCGCACACCCACCGGCCACCGCAGGCACCGGCTCGGCCGGACGTGTGTGGTCGCTGCGACGCGCCGGCGCCGTGTTGTCACTGTGGTGCAGACGTTGTCGCGCTGCGCCGGTTCGCCACCCGGATGGCGGTGATCCACCAGCCCACCGGCATGCCGGTCTGCGGCTGTGGCACGCACAACTGCTACGTGCGTAAGCGGCTGGAGGACATCTGGCCGAGGTTCGGGCGGTGAGCGTCGACACCCACAGCGGGGATGGCGACCGGGACAGGTTGGTGGAGGACCTGACCAGCCTGGCCGACGTGCCGATCGAGGTGTTGCAACGAACCGTGATCTCGGTTGCCGTGGTGCACCAACTCGACGCCCGGGGACGGTGTCAGCAGTGCCGACCGCGACGGCACCTGCGTGGTTTCGTGAGCACCTGTCCGACCCGGGAACTGCTGCGGCTGGCGGTGTGCGAGACGGGCCAGACCCGCTGGCGGTCGACGTGAGGCGCGCGTGGAAGGCCGAACACGCCGACGGAGGGCGATTTCGGATTCGCCGTCGGGTCTGCTGGGTCGGGGCGCCGGTGCTCGTCGGGTTGGCCGCCACGGCCGGCGGTGGCTCAGTTGACAGATTCTGGGACCGGTTCGCGGTGTGGTTGTGGGGCACCGCCAGGCTGGCGCCGGCCACGGTTTTCGGTGCGGCCGTGATCTCCGTCGTGCTGGCTTTGTTGTGGCGGGCCAGCCGCTGACCACCTACCCCAACACGACCGGAGTGCCGGCTCTGCCGAAGGTCCAGACCGCGGTCAACGCCCCGCGGGTCGTCATGCTGCACTCCCCTGCCGGTGGGGTGAGGACAAAGGTGTCCTCACCCCACCTCATCCCCTCGTAGGGGCGATGAGGACGCCGAACCGCGGACCCACCAGCTCAGACGTATCGGGACGACCATCCGCGCTCAGCCGGGCCCAACAGGCCCGCTGACGTACTTTTCGTTCCGATGCTGGTCGAACCCCGACACGTGCCCTCCAGGAGGGGCACAGTAATGGACTCATTCATGATGGACGGATTCGCAGCATTTCAATCCCCGGTACGGAGATCGGAATGCCGCACCGACGAGCCACGGTGTCGTGGCTCGTCGGTGCGGCCATCATGGACCCAAGCCCGATGCCACTCTGTCGGGTGCGTCACTGACCGCGGAGCCGCCGGTGAAACACGGGAGAGGGATCAGGCCAGGAGCAACCACGTCCCGACTTCGATGGCCCTGCGCTCAGGTCCACCGGTCAGGAGGATGAAACTGGCTGGTCAGCCGTCCACACTGACGCGACTGGCGATGCCGCACCGGGAACCAGTGGTGTCTCCGGAACCGTCGACGAGGCACACTTCGAGTGTCACCTCGTCACCCGGGCCAACATTGCCGACCGGCTTGAACGGGTCCCAGATGGTGTCCGAAGCGTAGCTCCCATTGCCGTCGTAGACCGAACCCAGGTAGATCCCGTTGAGCCACGCCCACGCCCGGACGCCGTGTGAGTCCTCACAGATATCGCCTACCAGGGCGTAGTCGTCGTTGTTACCGCCGCCCGGCGCTCCTGGGCCGTAGTCGACGAAGTCAGCAACAGCGCAGGCATCCGAGGTGTAGACGCTGAAGGAGTCCTCGACGCTTGCCGACGCCGGGCTGGCGAGCGCCAACATCGCTGCTGTCGCGACTGAGACCAATAACACTCTTCTCACTCGAAACCATGCTCGTGTTTTCATAGGAGACCTTTCCTCTCGACGAGCCTCCCTTACCGGGTCACAGTAGAACCAACCCTGTTGAAGGTCAAAAGACAGGCATCTTGGACTTTTCATCGGATTTTTACAACTTCTGAAACGCCGGGTGTCTGTCGGTCTCAATGCCAGCCCGTCGGTCGTTGAGGACCTGCCTGATCGGGCCCGGGCTCTACCGAAGGGTCCACCTCGGTCAACCGGCGGCAGTCAGTCGTGCCGCACTCCCCTACCGATCGCGGTGTGGACGCCAGGAAGGCGTCGCAATACAAGCGATTCACATTGCGATCCCTCACAAACAAACGCAATAAGAACAAGGATGCGGCGTCGACCACCAGGCGGTCCCCGCTGTAGGAGTACCTCAGTCGTCCAGCCTGCTCGATGTGCTGTCCCGATCGGCCAGCCCCAGGTCACGATCCAGGTCCAGCGGTGAGGCGACATCGTCGTCCAGGTCGTGGAAGGACTCGAGGGCCTCCCGACGGGCCTTGCGTCGGTCGTGGACGAAGGCGAACAGCACGGCGCCCTCGAACAGTACGCACATCGGGACGGCCAGCGCGCACATGGTGAACGGGTCCTGGCTCGGAGTGGCCACGGCGGCGAACACGAAGATCAGGAAGATGGCGAGGCGCTGCCAACTTCGCAGTCGTTGGTAGGACAGCACACCGACCACGTTGAGCATCACGACCAGCAGTGGCACCTCGAAGGAGGTGCCGA
>DATCXL010000484.1:0-10376 GCA_036565825.1 Mycobacteriales bacterium | reverse complement strand
CGACCATTTCAAGCTTGTAACAGGGGCACAACGCGCCAAGCACGACCGATCATCCGGGTAACCGGCCGCCTGCGACCACTAGCCCACTCGCTACAGGTGATCTGGGGCTGGGAGCGTCAGGAGTAGTCGGCCCACAGCTGCTGCGTGAGGTTGTCGACGGTGAGGGTGCCTCCGTAAGGCAGGATCCACTGGGGACGAGTGTGGCCGAAGGGAACTCCAACGACCACGGCGGCTTCTGCGTTGTAGCGCTGGACGGTCTCGATCGCCACGTCACGCTGCTCCGCCCGGCGCGCAGCTCCCGTCTCGGATGTCGGGCATACCGTGAAGCTGGAGGTGGGCGGACGGGCGACGACGACGGCGTCCACCGCCGCCAGTAGTCCCCGTTCGCCGAGCGAGCGCAGGATCCAGCCGAACTCCCGGGCTGGAATGAGTTCCTCGGAGGTTTCCAGGAGCAGGACCGTTCCCTGTAGGACTGAGGGGTCGGTCGGGAAGCGCCCGGCCGCGAGTACCCACTGCACGACCTCGGCACATCCGCCCCAGGTGCGGCCTGTCACCGACCTGGCCTGGCCGGCCCAGGTCCATGGTTCGGTGGGTTCGCGGTGGCCGTACTGGGTCAGTGCCGAAGGATCCCTCCAGTCCCGCCCGAAGTCCTCGGATTCACCCGGCTCGGTGATCTCCAGGCGCTCTCCCGTCAGCAGGGCGGCCCGCAGTGACCTGGCGTGCACCTCATCCACCGCAGGCCCCGGTCCCAGGTGAACCTGGGTGGAGCCTCCGTAGAAGGCCGCGACGCCGTGGTTCCACAGCCAGTTGAGCACATTGGTGTTGTCGCTGTAGCCGAGGAACGGCTTGGGATCGGCTTGGACGATCTCGGCGTCAAGGTGAGGCACGACGGTGATCTGGTCCTCGCCACCGATGGTCGCGAGGACGGCTCGGATCTGCGGATCGGAGAACGCGGCGTTGAGGTCGGCGGCCCTGTCCTGCGCCGACGCGCCCAACCGACGCGTCGTGGGGTACTCGACCGGCACGAGACCGGTGATCCTCGTAAGGCGTTCCATGGCCTGCTCGTGCACCGCGGGTGCGAAGCCCGGCGCGGCGAACGATGGGGAAAGCACTGCCACCTTGTCGCCGGGTGCGGCCTTGGGCGGGTGAACGAAGGTTGTGCGCATGGGTACGCAGTAAACCGTGGAGCCCCTGGGGGAGTCATCCAATCTGAAGCGACTGCTGGAGCAACCTGGCGACTCCCCCTACTGGGGCGACTCATCCTGAACACCGGCGGCAGGCGCCTCAGTCTCCAGCGTCACCGGCAGCGGACTCAGGCCACGGGACGGCAGGGTGAGGCCGACCGTCACGTCCTCGGCATTGTGCAGCTCGTTCGACCCCAACATGGTTCCCAGCGTGGGTGGTCGGCCCGGGTCAGACCATCTGGTCAGCGGTTGGCAGGTCAGCCAGTACGGCGCACAGCCTGGCCAGAGTGGTGGTGAACGCGTGTTCCGGGGGTGTCGCGTAACCCACGACCAACGCGGGTGATCCCGGTTGTTTGGAGGTGTTGTAGGACCCGAGACCGTCCACACTCAGGCCGCGTTGCGCGGCTAGCCGCACCACCTGGTCCTCGGACTGACCGACCGGCAGTTCCACCAACGCGTGCAGCCCCGCCGCGATGCCGGAGACGCGCACCTGCGGGGCCTTGCGGCCCAACGCCTCGACCAGTCGGTCGCGGCGGCGACGGTAGGCGAACCGGGAACGACGGACGTGCCGGTCGTAGTCGCCCGAGTCGATGAATCGGGCGAGGGTGAGTTGGTCGAGACTGCTGCTCAGCCGACAGGCCGCGTGTTTGGCGGCCACGATGTCGTCGAGCAGGTGCACCGGAGGGACCAGCCAGCCGAGCCGCAGTCCGGGTGCCAGGCTCTTGCTGGCCGAACCGGCGTAGACGACGGCCTCGGGCGCGAGTGCCTGCATGGCTCCCACGGCCTGACGGTCGTAGCGGAACTCCCCGTCGTAGTCGTCCTCGATCACCAGACCGGACGTCTTGGCCGCCCACTCGACCACCTGTCGGCGCCGCGCCGGCCCAAGACTCATCCCGAGCGGGAACTGGTGGGCGGGGGTCAGCAGCACGGCGTCCGCGTCACCAACCTCACCAACCGAGGCGCCACTGTCGTCAACGGGAACGGTGCGCACGCGCAGCCCCGCGGTCGTGGCGATGTGGACGTGCCGCGCAACCCCGTAGGCCTCGGTGGCCAGAGTGGTCGCCCCGCGAGCGCGCAGCACCTGGCACACCAGCGCGAGGCATTCGGTGAATCCGGCGCAGACGACTACCCGGTCGGGGCTCACAACCACCCCGCGGGCCCGCGCCAGGTACTCGGCCAGAGCCCGGCGTAGTTCGGGCCGGCCACGCCCGTCGTCATACCCCAGCGAGTCGTATGGCGCGGTGTGCAGGGCCCGGCGGGCGGCGGCAAGCCATGCCGTACGGGGGAACCCGGACAGGTCCGGGACGCCCGGGCGCAGGTCGTAGCGGACCCGGCCGGCCTCGCGACCGGCTCGGTTCGATGGCGGTGCCGGTGCCGGAGCGGGACGTTCGGCCACCCAGGTGCCCGCGCCGGGCCGCGCCGTCAACCACCCTTCGGCGACGAGTTGTCCATAGGCGTCGGCAACAGTGTTCCGGGCGACACCGAGGTCGACCGCCAGGGTGCGCGAGGGTGGCAGCCTCGTGCCCGGGCGCAGTCGACCGGTGCGCACCGCGTCCCGCAGTGCTGCCTCCAGGCCGGCCCGCACCCTCGTACCAGCGAGGTCCAGATGTAGATCCACTCCTGAAACGGCCCACGCTCCTGCCACGGAACTGGACCTTACTCATGGGCCACCAGTACGGCATAGCGTGGAGGCCGTGACGATCAGCGACACCAACCCACAGGTTTCCGTCCGACTCGACTTCACCGCCCACGCCGCCGACTTCTATCGAGCGCTGGCCAACCTGGACAAGGTGGCCACCAAGCAACTCGACGGGGTCAACTTCGATCCCCGGCTACGCGAACTGGTGCGGATCCGCGCCTCGCAGTTGAACGGATGTGCCTACTGCATCGACATGCACACCAAGGACGCCCGCGCCATCGGTGAGACCGAACAACGCATCTACGCGCTGCCGGCTTGGCGGGAGACTCCTTTCTTCAGCGCCCGTGAACAGGCCGCACTTGCCTTCACCGAAACGGTCACCCTGCTGGCCGACAATCACGTCCCAACGGAGGCATACGAGGCGGTGGCCGCGCAGTTCGGCGAGGACGAGATAGCCGCCCTGATCTGCCTGATCGTGACCATCAACGCGTGGAACACGCTGAGCGTCAGCACCCGCGCCTGGATCCCGGGCTCGTACCAGCCGTGACCTCGAATTCGACGGCAACCCTCCGCGCGCTGCACCACGGTCCACACCCGGTCGTGCTGCCGAACGTGTGGGACGCGGCCAGTGCCCGGGTGTTCACCGACGCCGGGTTCCCGGCGTTGGCCACAAGCAGCAGTGCGGTGGCGGCGGCACTGGGGTACGACGACGGCGAACGGACGCCGGCGGCCGAGATGTTCGCCGCGATTCGCCGGATCGCCCGCAGCGTGGAGGTTCCGGTGACCGCCGACGTCGAGTCCGGATACGGGCTTGGCGCGCGGGAACTTGTTGACCGACTGGCCGAAACCGGGGTCGCCGGTTGCAATCTTGAGGACTCCGATCCGGCGACCCGCACCATGAAGAACGTGGAGCGGCAGGCCGAGTTCCTCGCCGCGGTACGCGACCATGCCGGCGACGCCCTGGTGCTCAATGCCCGGGTCGACGTCTTCCTGCACACGCCGTTCGATCCCCGGACCACCGTGGCCACCGCGATCGCCCGGGCCCGCCGCTACCTGACTGCGGGGGCTGACTGCGTGTACCCGATCCTCGCCCCGGCCGACACCCTGCCCGAACTGGTCGCCGGAATCGACGGACCGGTCAACGTGCTGCATCTACCCGGCGGACCCTCGGTCGGGGAACTGTCCGCGCTCGGAGTCGCCCGGATCACCTTCGGCGGCTCCCTGCACAAGGCTGCAATCGCGTCCCTGCGCGACACCGCCACCGCCCTACACCACACGTCCCTGAGCACGGGCAGGGGTGGGTTGCCCGAGGGTCAGGTTCGTTGACGCGTGATCATTTTGTTGATCTGAATACGGCTGAGCTGTCAGGGCGACCGGGACGACCGAGCGGCGTCCCGGCCACCCGCGCCGCCGAACCAGGAAACTGCTCGCGGTGGACGCACCAGGACGTACCCTCGGCAAGGAGGCGCTGAGGGCCAAGGCTGGTGGTGTGCGCTGTCGGCGCGTGGCCACCACACTTGTTCCACCTGAACGGCTGCCGATAAGAGCCGCGCGGACGTTGCTCCCGGTCAGTCAGTCATCTACGCTTTGCGCCAGGTACGACGCTTGGGGGTGGCGAGATGCCTGATAAGGGCATCGAACTCGGCGCGGATTTGTATGACTTATGGCGGGCAGGTCGGGATAATCTACCGTCCGTCGCCCGGGAGTACGCAGCCGCCAACGACTACGTCGCCAATACAAACCACGGCCTGGGTGCCGCCTTTCTCCGCCCAGAGGACTTCGGCGGGGGCTTCTACGGTCCGGTGTACGCGGCGTGGAAAGGGTTACGGGACGAGTTCCAGACCATCTTGGCCGACACGTCCAAGAACCTGGAGCTGGTCGGCGAGGCGCTGTGTCTGGCTGCCTCGGAGTACGCCAAGGCCGACAGTAAGGCGGCCGACGAACTGGAGCGGCTGAAGAAGGTCAACGGGGACTTTCCACCGCTGATCGTTCCGCCGCCCAGGTATCCCTAGATGGCGTGGTTACGGGACTGTGTGGGGGATCCGACAGTTGAGTTACGAACAGTTGATGCAGCACGCACAGGAAATCAGGCAGAAGGCGATCCAGAAGGCGATCGAGCACCTCGGCGGCCGACGCAACTCCCGGGAGTACATGTCGCAGAAGCGCCCCGAGATCGAACGGACCTTCGCTGACATACCGGAACTCTTCCAGCCATTCGCCGAAATGCCCACGCCAGTCTCGTTCGATCCGATGATCAACGAGATGCGGCAGACACTCGGAGTGCTCAGTTCAGGTCAGGAGATCAAGGACCCGATTGACGGCACAATATATCCGGCGAATATCATCCTTGACAAACTGTCGGGCTCCGAGAGCTACATTGAGGACTGGACCGGCCGGGCAGCCATGGCGTTCAAGTCCGGTTTTGTCGATCCCTTTCCATCGATCGCGCGTAACCAGTTCATCATCGCCGCCGTGCTCAAGTCGGCGATGGAGGCGAACAAGGAAATGTGGGCGACGACCAGAGGCGACATCGACCAGATCGCTCACAAGACTATCGAGGCGCTGGATCGGATGGACGACTGCGGCAAGAACGAGTGGACGATCACATTCACCGTGGTGGCCTCCATCGCTGCCGTGGCGGCGGTTCCTGTCACGGCCGGCGGCAGCACCGCATTGGCGATCACGGCCATCGGAGCCGCGTCACAGGTGGCCGCCGCGGTGGGACCGGACGATCCGCCATCCAACCCCTTCAGCGGCGAGAGCCCCGAGTCCGTCGTCTCCCAGATGAGACAGGCTATCCACAACCTGACGCAAGAGATCGGCAACGTGGAGCGAAAGATCTCGGGTTCCCTACAGAAGACGCATGAACTCCTTTCCACCAACCGCCCGCTGTTCGTGTCACGACGTCCCGAACTCGCCAGCGCAACCGCACGTACCATAAGAAGCCCCGAGGAGATGGGCTACTCGACCTGAACCGAAGGGGTGAGCTCCATGGGGGTGCTTTCCGATCGACTGGACGGTATGCGGGTGCGGGCATCGTCCCCCGACGGGATGATCGTCGGGGAGCTGCGGAACCGGACCGAGGTATATCTGTCGTTCGTTGATGGCACTTATCGTCGGTACGGTAAGCAGGCGCTTGAGGATCAGTTGGCCGGACTCGCCAGGCGCCTCTGGGCGGGCCGCATGAGGGAATACTACGCCGCCGTCAGTGCGGCGTTCGGCGAAACTATCAGGGGGGAATCGCCGGCGACGGGCCAACGTGACGTGGCTTACTACGCCGCACGGGACGACCTGGTCGCCGAGGGACGCTCCGCCGACGGTCGGGTTTATGTCGCGACCCAGGGCATGCGCAACTGGACGGTCCGGATTGCCGACGGCACTCTGCGCGCACTGACCGAGGAGGAGTTCGCCGTGCGGGTGCGAGAGGCAGCCGGTGAGCTGATCCGCGACCAACTGGGCAAGATCCGAGAGTTGAAGCAGCAGTTCTATGACTGACGGCCAGACTCCCCCTGTCTCGTGGCAGGGCACATCTGTGAACACCTCGACGGGGTCTCCGTGATGAAATCCACTGGTCCTGGCCGACGGTGTCGGTGGTGGTGGTTGTTGACGGCGGTCGCAGCTGTCGGTGTGGCCGCCGTCTTCGGTGCGAACGTACTGTCGGCCCGGAGTGACACCTCCGCCCGGGGCAGGTGCGATGTGGGCGCCACGAAAGGCACCGGGGTCAGCAGCCCGGTTGCTCCGCCGTCGGCGGGCCGTGGGCTACAGGTGGTAGAGAAGGGGTTCACCCAACTGGAAACTCCGGTCGGTACGGTGAGCCTCGGGGCGATACTGGAGAACCGCAGCGAACTCGTTGCCTACCACACGCGGATCAGGTTCCGTGTTCTCGACCGGCAGCACCAGTCGGCTGTACCGGCAAACTCTGGCGAGCTTCTCGACCAGGAGATACCAGTCATCCTGCCCGGACAACGCATCGGCGTGGGGGCCTGGACCTACCTGCGTGAGACCCCGTCCGCCCAGCCCGTCGCGGTCATGGGGTTCGATATCGACCTCAGTGCGTCCCAGTGGTGGCCACAGGACAATGATGTCCATACTTTCAGGTCGATCTCCACGCGTCACCTGGGAACCCAACGGTCATCCGTCGAACAGGTGACAGGCACGGTCAGGTACTCGGTCGACTCAGCGTTTTGCGGCGCACTCACGACCCGAGGTGTGGCCACCGTCTTCCGTAACAGCGACGGCGCGCTGGTCGGCGGCAGCTTCGCTCGGGACAATTCGAAGAACCGGTGCCTCGCCGGAAAGTACACCGAATCCATGGACGCCTTCCGAAGCATCCCACCGAGAATCGATGACAGTAGGACCGAGAGCTATCCGTACTGCGACCCTGCCCCGACCGGCGGCAACCCCACGACCACGGGCGGACCCGTGAACTAGCGTGTTGCCATGCCATCGCCGTTCGGCTCCGTTACGATCTTGTCAGCAGTCATGCTCTCAGCGAGGGCACCGCCTGACGGGCCTGCCCACCTGCTACGCCGGCCAGACACGGCGGCCCGGCGCTGTCTGACAGCGATGGTCAAACCTGCGTCTGGTGCGACGAGTTCCCTACTTCAACACCGAGCCTATCTGAGAGTGAGTGATTCGCACCGAACCCGACACAGGAGAGTATCGATGCCCGATATCGAGCCGACCGTTGAGTTGCACGCTGAGTTCAGCAGTCCTGATGCCGTGGCGCGACCGTGGGCTGAGGTAGTCGATGTGCTGTCGAGGTCGGAGATGTTCTGGCTGTCGACCGTACGTCGTGACGGCCGGCCGCATGTCACGCCGTTGCCGGCGATGTGGCTTGACGGAGCACTCCACTTCTGTACCGGGGCCGACGAGCAGAAGGCGAAGAACCTGGAGTCCAATCCTCGGTGCGTCCTCACGACCGGCACCAACCAGTTCCGGTCGGGGCTCGACGTCGTGGTCGAGGGAACCGCCGCCCGGGTGACCGACGAGGCGCGACTGCACCGACTGGCGGCCATGTGGGAGTCGAAGCTCGACTGGCCTTTCGAGGTCGCCGACGGAGCATTCCGCGGCCCCGATGGTCCCCGGGCGCTCGTCTTCGGTGTGACGCCGACCAAGATCCTCTCGTTCGGCAAAGGCGAACCCTACAGTCAGACCCGGTACCGCTTCACGGCCTGACCGGGCGATACCGGGATTGCCCAACTGATGCACGGCCGCTCGGCCAACCCACGAAGGTCAACCCAGCAGTCGCGGGCGTCGCGCCACGACCCGCAGCCGCACGGTCTGTGTCCTTCAACGGTGATTGCCCGATAAGGTACGGCCCGGCATTGATTGGGCACACCAGAACGAAGGGAGTCAGGTGTCTCGGCACGCAACGGTGCGTTCGCTGGCGTGTCTCGTCGTCGCGGCGCTTCTCACCGGATGCGGTGGATCCTTGGATCGCGTTGCCCGTTCGGCCGAGTCGGGTGCATCGACGCCCGCGGCGCCGGCATCAGGCCACTCTGCATCGCTATCCCCGCCGACAGCCACAGAGTTACAGAAGCGTGCGGAACGGGCGGCCATTCCCGTCGACACCTTTGGGCCGGGAGATCTGAAGAAGGACGAGGCCAGCGCGTTCACGGTGAGCCCGCTGTGCGGGAAGGTGCTCGATTACGACCACCAGACCCGGCACCGTGCCTGGAGCGTGGCCGACTACATCATCATCAACGAGGTACACGCCTACCCGACGCAGGAGGGCGACCGCCTCATCGCCGAGGTGCGCGAGGCGCGGAAGTTGTGCTCGACTTACACCCCACGGGGCGACACAGCACCCCGGAAGGTTCTCGACGAGATCGATCTCCCGGCCACACCCGCATCAATCAGTGATCGCTTGGGCTACTGCGAGCAGATCCTCGGCCGGGACCCGTTGTATCTGTGTTACGCGTTCCTGACTCGCGGGCGGTTCGTGTCGGTGGTGGTCGCCATGCACTACGACCTGCTGCACGCGCGGGAGAAGGTGCGCTCCCTCGTCCCGACGGCCGCCATGTCACTGCTGCGGGCCTGATCGACTCGACCATGCCGCTGTGACATCCATGAGCCGGGTGCGCGGTGCGATGGCGTCGCGGTACTCGGTCAGGGTCAGCCGCTGACCAGCGAAGCCCTACGTCGTCTGGGTGATGCCGCGCGGAACGCGGTCTGGGATCGCTTCGACGCCTCGTTCGACATTCGTCCGAGTATCACGGACTTTCCGGGCATCCGGGAGCCGGTGCCCTCGGTGACATGGAATTTGGCCGCTCTGCGTGATGACGGCGACGATAGCGGGCTGGACCTGCTCATCGATGCTGTCCAAGAGGACTCGCGACCTGTACTCCAGCTCTGGCCAGCCATGCGGGGGCCGCTTGCGGCGTCGGCACAGGTTCCGGTCGAAGCCTCCTGTTCGTCCGTCGTCAACGGATCCTCACTGTGACACCTTCGCCTGGATATCGCTCGTAGGCTGTCGGACATGTCTGGATTCCATTGTTCCTGCTGCGGCCGACGGCACGAGGAACCGCCCTTCAGCTATGGCGTACCCGCGCCCGCCTACTGGCACGAGGATCTCGAAGGCAGGCCGGACAGCATCCTCGGCGAGGAACAGTGCGTCATCGGCGGGGAGCACTTCTTCGTCAGGGCCCGACTCGTCCTTCCCGTCCTGGACGCCGACGACGAGTTCGACTGGGGTGTATGGGTCTCGCTCAACAAGACCAGCTTTGTTCGCGTCACGGAACTATGGGCCAATTCGGAGCGGGTGCATGAGCCGCCCTACTTCGGCTGGCTCGCGACCGAACTTCCCCTGTACATGCCAACCACCCTCAATCTGAAAACACACGTTCACAGTCAGGCTGTTGGGGTGCGACCCACCATAGAACTGGAACCGACCGACCACCCGCTGGCCGTCGAACAACGCACCGGCATCACCGTTGCCCACGTCCAGGCCATCGCCGAACAACTTCTGCACCCTGGCCCGCACCGGGGTTGATCGATGCTGCCGCGTTGACTCTGCTCAGAGCTCCTAACACAACAACTGTCCGGCTCGCCGGCCCCAGCCGGCGACTCGCGGCGTTGTCGTCGTCGCCCGTGCCTGGCCATTACGAACTCCTCCTCCGCCTTGCGACCCATCCACCTGGAACCGGCTCCCTCATCGAACGCCATCGTGTTGGGAGCTCTTGGCACGGTCGGTCGAGCCTGTTCGCTGTCATCGGCGTGCCATCGGACCGGCGGCCGTGTGACAAGCTCCACCGCGACTGTCGGCGCACATCCCTACGACCGAGTGTGCTGTTGTGACTGGCGCGTGGGTCTGTCAAACAGACCCTCCGCTTCGCGACAAGGACGCGATCGACGAGGAGTGACAGCCCTGGCCCGCACGGCCGGACAGGATGCTCCCTGGGGTATGCCCAGGTGGAACGTCCGGCGGTGCAGCCAGTGCGCTGCCCGGCTGCCCGAGGGCAGCAGGCGGTCGCGCCGGTACTGCACGGCGCCTGCCGAGTCGGACGATGTTGCGAAGGCGGTGGTCGCCCGTGTTCTGGCAGACCGAAGCT
>DATCXL010000479.1:0-3329 GCA_036565825.1 Mycobacteriales bacterium | reverse complement strand
GGCCACCAGGGCAACCAAGGCCGCCAAGGCCGCCAAGCCGGCCACCAGGGCGGCGAGCTCGAAGGCTGCCGGGACGAAGGCGGCGGCGACCAAGCCGCGGGCGAAGACGGCGGCGACCAAGGCAACCAAGGCCGCCAAGGCGGTCAAGGCCACCGAGGCCGCTTCCGTGGCCGCCGACACCGGTCCTGTCGGGACCACGGCGGCGTCCACAGAGGACGGTTCGTAGCACACCTTCGCAACGCTTCGCCGCCCGTGATCGAGACGCGCCCGTCGCCTCGACACGGGCGGCGGTCCTTCTGGAGTGTTGTTGCACTCCGACGAGGGCCTGAACAGGTCCGACCAGCCTGACCGCGCCGTCATGTGCGGGTTTGAGGTTTGAGGAGTGTGGGTGGAGCGAAGCTCCCCCCACAAGGGCAACACAGCACGCCAGCACACTTCCCACCGAGCTCCGGAGCCGGGGCTCCGCCCCGGCGAGGGCTTGGAATCAACCAACTACTTAGGTTAGCCTTCCCTAAATTCGAAGCAGGGAGGGATCTGGGTGACCATATCCGCGGCCGTGCCCACCGCCGCGAACCAGAACGGCGACGGACCGGACGTGTCGGACGGCAGCTACACCGAGGCCGAGCAGCGCGCCGCACAGGCACTGGACCGGCGCGATCCGGCGCTTGGCCGCAGCTTCCGGGGCTGGCTGCCGGCCGCCCAGGCAAGGGTGCTGGGACGGCTGTGGGGCGCGATGTGGCGGGAACCTCTACCCGGGGTGACTGACCGTCGGGCGCACCCGGACCAACAGCAGGCCACCCTGGTACT
Source organism: Mycobacteriales bacterium (assembly GCA_036565825.1). Lineage (GTDB taxonomy): Bacteria > Actinomycetota > Actinomycetes > Mycobacteriales > DASULA01 > DASULA01. The sequence goes on along the minus strand of DATCXL010000479.1, from coordinate 2,522 downwards.
CGACGACGGCAGCCGGTTGGTCGCCCCGGTCGCCTCGACCGAACCCTTCGCGCGTTACCCCACCGGGCTGACCGTGCACCGGCACGCCCCGGATGGTCGGGTGCGGGCACTGCACCATCCGGTCGAACTGCTCACCGCGGCCCGGTTGCCCGACCGCGACGGCAGCCTGGGCCGGCTGTCCGACGAACTCGCCGACAGCGTGGCGAACCTGGCCATGGCGCTGGTCGCCGGCCAGCACCGTGCCGACGGCCGGTACCTCGACCCCGGATCCGACCCGCTGCCGTTCTTCGAACAGGCCGTGCTGGAAGGACATCCACTGCACCCCTGCTGCCGTACCCGGTCGGGCATGACACCCGAGGACCTGCTCGACTGCGCGCCCGAGTGGGCCCCGGTGGTGTCGCTGCCGGTGCTGGCGGTGCGACGGGACCACCACAGCGGACGCGGCGACCTCACCCGGCTGTTGTGCGCCGAACACCCCGGGCTCGCCGCGGTGGCCCGCGCCACCCTGGCTGACCCGGACCGGTACGCGCTGCTGCCGGTGCACCCCTGGCAACTTCGCGAGGTACTACTGTCCCGGTACGCCGACGCGTTCGCCCGAGGCACTCTGACCGTGTTGCCCCAGGTGGGCATCGAGGCCCACCCGTTGATGTCGTTGCGCACCCTGGCCCCGGTCGGGGTGGGTGCGGCCTGCCATCTGAAGACCGCGATGGACGTGCAGATGACCAGCGCGGTGCGCACCGTGTCGTCAGCCGCCGTGCACAACGGCCCGGTGCTGTCGGTACTGCTGGCCGAGATCGACCGGCGTGAGGGCGGCTGGGGCGGTCGGTTCGCGCTGCTCGCCGAACCGGCGTCAGGCTGCTACGTCGATCCCGAACACGGCCCGTCGGCGAGTCTGGCCGCGCTGGCCCGCGAGCCGGCTGACCGACACCTGTGGCCTCGTGAGATACCGGTGCCGGTGGCCGCGCTGTCGGCCCGTTCACCGGCGGGGGATGCCCCGCTGGTCATCGAGGCGATGCGGACGGTCGGCGTCGGTGCCGCGTCCTGGTTGGACGGGTACTGCCGACTGCTACTGCCGCCCCTGCTCACCCTGCTCACCCGGTGGGGGGTGGCGTTGGAGGCACACGGCCAGAACACCCTGGTGGTGCTGCGCGACGGCCGGCCGGTGCGGGTGCTCTACCGCGACCTCGGTGGCATCCGGATCAGCCCGCGTCGGTTGGCCCGTCACGGTCTCACCCCGGTGCTACGCGGCGACCTACCGGTCGACGATCCCGACGAACTGCGGACCAAACTGATCGCCTCGCTGGTCAGCACCCAACTGGCCGAACTGGTCGCGGTGTTGGCCGAGTGGACCGGCACCGGCCGAGCGGCGCTGTGGGGGGTGGTGGCCGCGGCCTGCCGGGACGCCTGTGCCGAACTTGGCGGTGAGCCGGAGGCCGCCGCGGACCAGCGGGCCCTGCTCGGTGACACCCTGCCGACCAAGGCGATGTTGGGCATGCGGCTGGCTGCCGCGCCGACCGCGGACCGCTGGGTGTTCTCGCCCAACCCGTTGGCCGGTGTTCGGTGAGGACGCTGCTCACCATCGCCCCGTCCAGCCAGAACGAGTCGCCCGCCCGGCCCTACGGCCACCTGGACGGTCAACCCGACGGCCAACCAGGCGACGCGCGGATGCACGCGGTGCTGCGTTCGCAGGCGCCCGAGCTCGCCGACGCGTTCATGGCCCACCTGCCCCGGGCGCGGGCGATGACCACCCGCAGGTTGTTGGCCGCGGTCTGGCGGGAGGACGTGGCCGGCCTGCGCACCACCGGGCGGATACTGCCCGATCCAGCATGCGATCCCACGGCTGATCACGCCATCGACCCGGCCCTGGCCGGTCTGCTCGCCGAGGCGCGGCCCGGGACGTGGGCGGTCTGCGGGTTGCCGGACGCGGGGACGTTGGCGTTTCCGGTGCTGGCCGAGCACGCCTTCGGTCGGATCACGGTCGGCCATCCGGTGCTGCACCTGTGCGACGGCGTGTCCCGGCCGATCTGTCATCCGGGCGAACTGGTCAGCCTGCTGGCCGGTACCCAGGACGAACACGGGTGGGACGGGCTGGCAGCCGAACTGGCCGACAGCGCGACAAACCTGGCGCTGGCGCTGGCCCGGGCCGGGCACACCGACCGGGCCAACCGGCGGAGAGCGGCCGCGCTGGGCGCGGTGGACACCGTCGAGTTGGCCGGGCTGGTCGGGGCGACCGACCCGGTATTCGACCCGACGGTCTTCCTGGAGAAGCTGTCCACCGGTGGCCACAACCTGCACCCGTGTGCCCGCACCAGGTTGGGCATGGGGCCGGCCGATCTGCTCAGACACGACCTGGAGGCCACCGAACCGACCGTGCTCACCCTGGTGGGACTGCGCCGGGACCAGGCCTGGTCGACGCCCGACCCGCACGGTCGCGACGTCGGAGAACTGCTGCTGGGGGCCTATCCCGGGCTCGCCTCGGCGGTGGCCGAGGCCGGCGTGGACAGACAGGAGTACCTGTTCCT
>DATCXL010000477.1:0-2021 GCA_036565825.1 Mycobacteriales bacterium | reverse complement strand
GGCGTGTGCCCGTTGGGCCGCCAGGTCGTCCGGGTCCCCGACGAGTCGGAGCGTGCCCAGCCCACGGGTGGTCGAGCCGCCGAGCCCGACCAGGCCATGGTGGATGTCGTGACAGGCCAGGGTGAGCAGCGCCACCAGGTGTGCCTCGGTCGTCTGGTCGACCGGGCCGGTCCGCCGCACGTCCAGGGTCAACCCACCGTGGCGGACCACCTCCTCGGTGAACAGCAGTCCGTCGGTGACCCCACCGAATACCCGGTCCAGCGGCGCGTGTGCCTGACGCACGACCTCGGCGTCCTGCACGATGGACTCGTCGAAGACTAGGAGCCCGCGCTGACTGGGCACCTCCCGGCCATGCCCGGTGAACCCAAACCCACGACAGACCAGGCAGACACGGCACGGCGGGTCGGGCGGGGCGCAGGCGGCCGCGCCCAGGGACCGGAGGATGAACTCGCACCGGCTGCGCAGCACACCCTTCCAGGTGCCGCCCGGCACACACGGTCGACCCAGGTGGTCGCGCAGCAGCAACGCGATCTGGGGACCGTCAGGTTCACCCTTCTTCTCGCCGTTGCCCACGTGCAGGCCGTCGACCACCTGCCAACGCAGCCGCAGCAGGGGCATCGGCTCATCCGGGCCGTCGGATGTGGAGATCGGAACCGGTTCGGTGTGCTCGTCGGCGAACAGGTCCGGCCCGCCCCCGGTCAACCAGGCCCGCCGGCCCCCCGGGGTGTCCAGGTCGATGATGCGGTGCCGAAGTTGCACCAGCACCGCGCGGCCGTGGCCGTTGGTGCGTCCGCGCCCGACGGTCGGTGACCAGGTTCGCAGCCCCTCGAACAACTCCGTGGCCAGGTCCGGTCGGTCCAGTCGCAGGTAGGCGGTGATTCGGGTACCCGGGTTCAGGAATTCCCCGGTGCGCAGTTTGGTGGCGTCGGCGGCGCCCCGGTCCCGGTCGATGCCGGTCCGGGATCGCTGGACCGTGCCGGCTGACCGCACCCGGGTGCCGAGGAATCGCAGTGGTGAGGCGGAGATGTCCTCCTCGGTCGGAGCGCGGCCCATCAGTGTGGACGCCCGGTCACCCAGGTGGGCGCGCAGTGATCCGGCCAGGGAACTGGCCGGCACATACAACCGTTCCGCGTCGGTCTGGCCGAGTGGCCCCCGGGCCAGCGGAAGGTGAATCCCCTCAGGTCCGTGTCGTTGTTCGGGTGAGGCGATCCCACCGGGGGAACGGAGTTCCAGGACGAACTTGACCAGCACGAACGCGCTCATCAGAGCACCCCGCGGATTCGTGCGTCCACCGCGTCGATCACCGCGGCGATCTGCGCAGGAGACGACGTCAACAACAGTGCTCGGATGAGGTCTCGCCTTCTGCCGTCCAGGGTCTGAAGCCGTCGGTGTTCGAGTAGGTCGGCGTGGGGCGCCCCGCCGCCGTTCCGGTAGGTCAGGTAGGACCTCAGTTCGGCGGTGAACCAGCGCGCGTGTTGGCCCGGCAGGTCCACCAGCATCTGCGACAGACCGATCGCGACCTTGTCGTCCCCGGCACCCTGGTCACGTTTCGGTAGGGCGGGCACCTCCCAGCGACCCACCCTGATCCAGCCGAACCCCTCCGACCGGCGCAGCCCGATGCCACGTTCCACCAATGCCCGCACCGCCCGCGGATCTGGTTCGTCACCGAGGCTGAGCGCGTAGGTGGAACCGGCGGTGACCACGTGTTCGTCCGGCTTGGGTAGGTCGGCTGCCGCGTTCCAGCCGCCGACCCGGTCCCGACGGACCCACTGTCTGTCCACCGACACCGACACCCCGAGAAGTTCGGTGAGCAGTGTCGTGTCTGGATGGTCGGTCGGTCGGCCGGCACCGTCCACCAGGACAGCCGGGGTTTCCAGGCGCAGCACCAGGCGGTTCCCGGTCGGTTCGGGCATCGGCTGTGGATTGTCGGGTGTACCGCAGTAGTCGGCCAGTCCCGACGTGCTGCGCCGCCCGCCCAGCAGCAACCGGTGCTCGCCGAGCAGCCAGTCACCGCCGCCGAT
>DATCXL010000454.1:0-2674 GCA_036565825.1 Mycobacteriales bacterium | reverse complement strand
GCCTGCCAAGCGGTGTAGCCGCCGGTGTCGGCCGGGCATCCGAGCGCACCCTTGAGGGCGATGTAGGCCAGGCTCAGGCCGCGTACCTGGCCGATGACGGCGTGTCCGGCTTCGTGGGCCGCAGACAGGGCCCGGGTCTGTGCGGGGGAGAGGTCGGGTTGCGGGATGCCGTCGGCCCAGCGGACGCCGTCGGGGCGGTGGCGTGTGGGGGTGGTGGTCTCTGTGCCGGAGTGCCATTGAGGGGCGGCGGTGGAGTTCATCGGGCGTCTCCGGGGAGGCGGGTGCGGGCTTCGGCGGCACGCTGGAGAGCTGCGGCGGCGGCAGCACGGTCGGCGGCGGCCTTCGCTGCGGCGGCGGCAGCGGCGTTGGCACGGATGGCTTGGATGGCCTGCTCGGTGGGGGTCACTGGCCGGCCTCCTCACCGAAGGCACGGTCCGCAGCGAAGTCACCCCAGGCGAAGGTGAAGGCGGGGCGGGGGGCCTTGTCGGGCGCGGGGTAGGCAACGCCAGTAGTGCGTCGGGGCATCGGGGCCGGCGCAGACGAGTCAGGCCCGGTGGTAGTGCTGGGAGCGGTGATCCGCTTTACTTTGGACAACGTCTTGCCTTCCTGTTCAGGCAGGTGGGCGGGGCGCCCGGTGCGGTGTCTCACCACTGACCGGGGTTAGGCCCTGCCTCGTGTCTCGCCACGGGGCAGGGCCGTACTGCGGCCCCGGCGTGGTGTCTCACCACCAGTCGGGGCTTTGTCGTGCGGGGTCCACCCTAAGCGGATCCTCTTTACATCGTCAAGAGAACTGGGCATGATGAACCACGGGCCACACACGCCAGAGGAGGAGGGGGTGCCGAAACTGCTCACCATCTCCGAGATCGCCGAACGCCACGGCGTAAGCCGGCAGACACTGCACAACCTGCGACGCAGGGGAGTCTTCCCACCTCCGGTCGCCGTCGAGAACAGCACACGAGCACGATTCGACGCAGACGCTGTGGCCGCCTACTTCGCAGCAAACCCCAAGCAGCCCGGCAAAAAGCTCGAAGCCCGACTCAAGCCACCACTCACCACCGAAGGAGACCCGCAGTGATCGACCGTAACGACGGGACCGACCCCGCCAACGCCATGCTCTTCCTCGCCGCCTCCATGGGCCCCGGCGGATCCGACCGGGCCATCGCAGAGCAGGAGCACGCCGGCCAGGCACAGCTCGTCCACTCCGACCGCCTGCCAACCAAGCTGAACAGCTGCACCCAAGCCGACTTCGAGGACCTGGGCTTCACCTTCGGCGACCCCGACCCCGCAGACCCGCTGTTCCGCCCCGTCACCCTCCCCGACGGCTGGCGACGGGAAGCCTCCGACCACGACATGTGGTCGTACATCGTCGACACCCTGGGGCGTCGCCGTGTCGCGGTCTTCTATAAGGCGGCGTTCTACGACCGAAGGGCTCACGCCAGCATCAAGACGGTCGGCGGCTACCTGGAGGAGTGTCTGTACTACGGGCGGAAGGTCGTCTCCGACGACACGTGGGCGACCCCGACGACGCTTGTCGTTGCCGCGCAGAAGGGGATCGCGGAGAAGGAGGAGCAGATCCGGGTGTGGTCCGGCAACGACGGTGAACCAAGGTGGGTGGCTGAGGCGGAGGCGGATCGGGACAAGTACGCCGCCGTCGTCGCCCGCTTCGACGTCTGACCGCCGACCCGGATGCCGCGCGGCCCGGACCAACCCACCACCGAGAAGTGAGGACCACCGTCATGACCGAGCCGACGACCCCAGCCGTTCACGAACCGACCCCGTCCAACGACCGGGGCTTCCTCATCTACGCGGGTGGCCCCATTCCGACCACCTACGGCCACCAGATCCGCGTCCAGGAGTCCTCGACTGCTGACGGCCCGCACGTGTGGCTGTTCATCTCCGACAGCCCTCAGGTGGAGGGGCGCGACCCGCACCTTGACCTGGAGCAGGCCATCGCCCTGCGCGCCGCGTTGGACCAGTTCATCGAGTCTGTGCCGGACCGGTGGGAGAACGGCGTCGAGATGCTGGCCGACGCCAAGCGGACCGTCCTGCCTGACGCCACCGAGCAGTAAGGACCGTCGTCATGACCGAGCCGCAGCTCCTCTGCGGGGCGACTGCCGTGTTCTGGCCCGACGACGAAGCCTGCGACGCCACCTGCATCCGACCGTGGCAGCATCCCGGCATCGTCCACGAGGACGAGATCCTCGGCGAGTGGGACGAGGACGACCTGCCGACGTCCGTCCCGGCCGAGCCCCTGATCCGTCCCACCGAGTAGTGAGGCATCCGTCCATGGGCTACCACCTGCATCACATCCGGATCACTGTGAGCGTGTCGCGTCACAACAGCGAGCAGGACCAGGCCGACGACGCTCTGGCCGCTGACCTGGTCACCCGGGTCCGTCAGATCGTCGCCGACCCGAAGTACGCGGACATCGAGCCCACCATGGACGTCTCGTACTGAGCCATCACCCAACACCGAGCAGTGAGAGGCTGAGCCATGGCCGATGATCTGGTGCAGTTCCTGCGCGACCGGCTCGACGAGGACGAGGAGGCCGCGCGAACGGCGAGCAAGTACGCGAGCGCCGAGTGGCACGTGGACGAGGAGTACGGCGAGACCGTTCTGTGGTGGCCGCCGGAGCCCCGCGTCGCCGAGGCCGAGCGCAGACTTGGCATGCGCG
>DATCXL010000453.1:0-2803 GCA_036565825.1 Mycobacteriales bacterium | reverse complement strand
GGTGCTGCGGGCCGTGGACGCGTCCGCGCCGGCCGGGCGGATCTACAACGTCGCCGATGACGCGCCGATCTCCGCGGTGGAACTGCACCAACTCGCCGGCGTCGAGCACCCCTCGGGCCCGTTCGCCGACATCGACCCCTGGCATGGAATCGTGTCCACCCGGCAGGCCCGTCGGGACCTCGGGTTCCGCCCGTTGTTCCCGTCGGTATGGACCGCGCGTGACGCCGGAGCCCTGTGACGGGTGGCTGCGCCGTCGGCGTGGTCGGTGTCGTCGGGTGAGCGGTTGGTCTGAGCGGTCCTGAGCGGCCTGGGGTGCTCTGACGCGCCATGGCATGTCCTGGGACGGTCTGCGGGGCGCTAACCCTTGTCTGCCGGGTCGAGTCGGTTCACTATCAAAAGTGTTGGTCACTGTTCGCGTTCAAGTGAGCACACTGTGATAACAGGGCCGGTCGATGGAGGGCGCGGATGAGCGAACTGCGCGACCCTGATCGGCCCGACCTGGCGGATCGACCGGACCAGCCGGACCTGCCCGACCTGGATGTCGGGCGCAGGGAACGGCCGCGGCTGCGCGACCTCTATGCCGACGACGACTGGGACATCTTCCCGGGGGCGAACGGTTCTTCGGACGCCCGGACCGAGCACGTCACGGACGCCGCCGGCCAGGACCGTCACGGCGACGAGGATCGGCGTGACAACCCGGACCGTCACGACGAAGCCATCCAGGACAACGAAACGTACGACGGCACCCGTGACAGCACCCAGGGCGACGCCCGGAATGACGGCACCGGGGACAGCGCTGACTCACCAGAGGATGGGCTGTCCAAACTGGAGGCCGAACATCCCGAGGTGGGATCGGTGGTACGCAGGCTGGCCGACGACACCGCCCACCGGCTGGACCTGACCGCCGCGTTACGCGACCCACGCCGGCGCGCCGACACGCTGGCCGTGATCGGTGAGTTGGCCGAGGGTCGCCTGTTACCGGACGGGGACCTGGAGCGTTACCGGCAGGAGAGCCCCGGCCGCGGGCGGCTGTTCACCGAGGTGCCACCAGAGGTCAACCACAACGCCGACGGAACGTCCCGTAAGGACACCTACCTGGCCCGCTGCGAGGCGGCCGATCCAGCCCGCCGTGTCGGAAGCCTGCCCGACGTCCGACAGCAGGACGCGGTCGGGGAGTATGCCGCCCGGTTGGCCAACACGGTGGAACCCCTGGTGGCGGGCGAGGTCGAGGACCTGGCGGCCGACCTACCCGGTGCCACGGTGAGCACGCGGACGAAGATGGACAGGGAGATCCTGGACAAGGTCGGCCGGATGTCGTCCGGATCGGACAGTCGCCCGCCGCGCGAGGACTATCGGGTCGGCCACGTGGTGGACGCGGTTGGTGCGCGGATCACCGCCACCGACACCGACCAGCTCGGCCGGCTGCTCGACCGGGTCTGTGAGACCCTGGGGGTGGGCGACGGCGGCCGGGTGCTCGAACTGGACAACATGTATGCGGCGCCCAAGGCAAGCAACCCGAGTTACCGGGTGATTCCCCTGCTGGTGGCGGTGGAGGCCGACGGGATCCCCTACACCTACGAGTTACAGCTCACCACCCGGCGGGCCTCGGCGGCGGCTGACCTGGAGCACAACACCATCTACAAGGCGCATGTGCCCACCTCCGACGGGCAGCGCGACGCGGTGCGCCGGATGATGGCCGAGGCCGCCGCGCTCGACCAGCAGGAAACCAGGGACCCGGCGGAGAACGCGACCGGTGACGGGACGAGGAGGATGCGATGAACGCCGATCCTCGTGAACTTCGCCGCTTGCGCACGTTCTACGTCGCCTCGCCGGACAGTTCCGATCTGCGGGCGGCGTTCTTCATCGACGGCCGTACCTATGTACGACCCGAGCAGGTGCGTGCCGACATCGCCGACGCGGTGGCAGCCCTCCAGCACCGTCGGCTGGCCACGCAGTTCTTCACCGAACCGGTCGCACCTGACGCGCCCGTGCCGATGCTGCCATCCTGGCAGGACTACCGCGTCACGCTCTAGGAGACCCCGTGCGCCGTTATCAATCCTGGTCGGACTGGCCCGCCGCCCACGCGGCACTGGCCGGACGGCTCACGCCGGCGGTGGTGGTGCGTCTGAGCGAGGCGTACCGGTTCGCGGCGGAATGGCATGGCGACCAGGTGCGGCCCGGCGGTGAGCCCTACGTGGAGCACCTGCTGGAGGCGCTGGAGGTCCTGTTCGACTCCGGGGCGGGCGAGACCGGGCCGGGCGCGGTGCCGCTGGTCGCGGCCCTGTTGCACGACGTGGTCGAGGACACCCCGTGCACGATCGAGGATGTCGGGTACCGCTTCGGGCCGGAGGTGGCCGAGCAGGTTGCCTGGTTGACCAGACCGCCGGCCGGTCCGGCGGATGCCGAGGCGGTGCGAGACAGGTACCTGGCGCGGTTCGCGGAGGCGCCGACGCCGGTTCTGGCGGTGAAACTGTCCGACCGGTACAGCAACGTGCAGCGATTACACACCCATCCGTGCCTGGACAAACAACGAGGTTACTACCGGGAAACCGTCGACCGCTTCCTCTCGCTGGCGGCCCGCATTCCGTTCTTCCAGGAACTGTTCACCGAATGGGCGCAGGAGTATGCGTATCTGTCCGCCCGGTAGGTGTGGCTCGGGTGATACCAATGGCGTTGTGGCTCCTGGGCTCAGATCCGACACGGGCGTGAGCGTCAGCCTGGGTGGGTTGTGTGCGGCCCTACTTTTACCGCTCCTGGTGTTGGTCGGATGCGCGGCCCCGCCGGGATCGCGAGAGGCTGGGGG
>DATCXL010000442.1:0-3257 GCA_036565825.1 Mycobacteriales bacterium | reverse complement strand
GGACCCACGGTTCGTGGTGGGCATGGCCATCGAGGCGCTGGTGCGGGTGACCCGGTTGGCCTGTTCCATCGGTCTGCACACCGGCACCATGACGGTCGAGCAGGCCACCCGACGGTTCGTCGACGACGCGTTCCTGGCCGGCCCGGCCGCGCTGTCCGAGGCCAGGCGTGGCACCTTCGACCCGACCTACGGTCGTTACACCTGGGGCAAGCTGGTGATCCGTGCGACGCGGGAGCGGGCCCGGGCCACCTGGGGGGCGGAGTTCTCACTGTCGCGGTTCCACCGGGCACTGCTTGACCTGGGTGCCCCACCGTTGGGTCTGCTCGACACCGCGGTGCGGCGCGGGTGAACCACCCGTCGCGACGGGTGGATGCCCGGTGCGCCGGCAGACCCGATACGGCCATTTCGCACCGGCGGCGTTGGAATCCGGGCGGGCGTCCGCACAGGGCGTTCGGCGCCCTATAGTCCCGACATGCGACGTGGCGAACCCACAGGATCGAACTCGCGGCTCACCGGTGAGGCCGTGCGACAGGTCCGGTTCCGCAAGCCACCGTTCGGTAAACGCGGCTACGACGAGGACGAGGTCGACAGTTTCCTGGAACTGCTGGCCCAGGCACTGTCGACGCGCCCGGGCGGGTCGCGGCTGACCGCGGCCGACATACACAACGTGGCGTTCCGCAAGCCTCCGATAGGCAAGCGCGGTTACGACGAGGACGAGGTGGATGCGTTCCTCGATCTCGCCGAGTCGGAACTGATGTCCCGCGAGACGAACGGCTCACCAGCCCTGGCCGCCCGCGGTGGGGCGCCCCGCCCGACCACACCGGCCGACATCGTGCATGCGATCTGGCAGCGCACCCAGGCCAGGGACTGGCACGGAGTGGCCGACCTGATCGATCCGGCGTTCGTGTGTGAGTGGCCGGAGTCGCACGAGCGGTTCATGGGCCGCGAGGCGTGGATCACGATGAACGTGAACTACCCCAGCGACTGGAACATCACGGTGGACGCCATCATCGCCCAGGACGACCTGGTGGCCTCACGGGTCCGGGTCACCGACGAGAACGGCATCTTCCATGCCTCGTCGTTCTGGACGATCCGGGACGGTCGGGCGGCCCGACTCACCGAGTACTACGTGCGCGAGGGGTCTGCCGCACCGGCGGAGTGGCGCACCCGGTGGTCCCAGCGGTATTAGGTGAGTGGTTCCTGACATCAGGGGCGGAGCCTTCGACGAGGACATCGGGAAGCACTCGTCCGAACCGAACCGCGTTCCGACCAGCCCGGGTCGGCATGGTTCCGGTGATCGACCCATGTTCGAACACGAGAACCTGCTCTGGCAGCATGGTGCGGTCATGCGCGTGCTGATGCTGTCCTGGGAGTACCCACCCGTGGTGGTCGGCGGTCTCGGCCGGCACGCGCACGCGCTCGCCGAGGCGCTCGCCGCCACCGGCCACGAGGTGACCGTGGTCAGCCGGTGGGCCGAGGGCGCGTCCTACGACGAGGTGGTCAACGGGGTCCGGGTGGTGCGGGTGCCCGAGGATCCACCGGTCTTCCCCTTCGACACGCAGCTACTCGCCTGGGCAATGGCGTTCAACCACGCGCTGACCCGGGCCGCGTTGCGGGTGGCCGAGCAGGCACCGCCGGACGTCATCCATGCGCACGACTGGCTGGTCGCGCATGCCGCCATCACCGTCAAACACCACACCTCCGCGCCGCTGGTCGCGACGATCCACGCCACCGAGGCCGGCCGGCACCAGGGCTGGCTACCGGATTCGACGAACCGGGCGATCCACTCGGTGGAGTGGTGGCTCACCTACCAGGCACGGCGGGTGGTGACCTGTTCGTCGTACATGCGCTGGGAGGTCACCCGTTTGTTCGACCTGCCACCGGACAAGGTCGACGTGGTACCCAACGGGGTCGCCCTGGACCGGTGGCGGGCCAACCCGGAACGGATCGCCGAGACCCGCGCACGGGTCCTCGGCAGCGCCGCCGGATCGACCGGGCCACTGGTGCTGTTCGCCGGCAGGCTGGTGTACGAGAAGGGGGTACACGACCTGTTGCGGGCGATGCCGAGGCTGCGTCACCGACACCGGGGAATCCGGCTGGTGGTCGCCGGTGAGGGGCCACACGACGCCGTCCTGCGTGAGCAGGCACACGCACTGCGCCTGGGCCGTTCGGTCACCTTCACCGGGTTCCTGGCCGAGCAGGACCTCGCCGCGTTGGCCGCCGCGGCCGACTGCGCGGTGGTGCCGTCGATCTACGAGCCGTTCGGCATGGTCGCGTTGGAGGCGGCCGCCGCGGGCACGCCGCTGGTCGTGACCGATGTCGGCGGGCTGCGCGAGTTCGTCGAACACGGCATCACCGGGCTGCGGTTCTCCGCGGGTGATGTCGCCGGACTGGCCGACGCGGTCAGTTCGGTGCTGCGTGACGAGGTGCTCGCACGGCGGTTGACCCGACAGGCCCGCGCGGCGCTGGCCCGCGACTATGCCTGGCCCCGGGTGGCCGAACAGGTCGCCGGTAGCTACCTGCGGGCCGGTCGCGAGGAGCGGGCACTGCGGGCCGGTCTGGTCAGTCGGGCGCCCCGCTCGATGGTGCTGCGGGATGGCAACCTGCTGACCGGTGAGTCCTCCTGACGTCGCACTGTTGGAATCCTCTTCGGGCGAGGAAGGACGTCAAGGTACTGGTCAGAGCGGGTGAAGTGTGATCGGGTGTCGCTGTGTTGGATGTTGACCTACTGATCATCGGCGCCGGGCCGACCGGGCTCTACGGCGCCTACTACGCCGGTTTCCGAGGATTCCGCACCGCCGTGGTGGACTCCCTGCCCGAGGCGGGCGGTCAGGTGACGGCCATGTACCCGGAGAAGATGATCTTCGACGTGGCTGGCTTCCCCGCGATCCGCGGGCGGGAACTCGTCGAGCAGCTCGTCGAGCAGGCCGGGCAGTTCTCCCCGCACTACCTACTCGGTGAGGGCGCCGAACGGCTGGAACGACGCGATGACGGCAGCATGGTGGTGCAGACGAACGCCGGTACCCAGATCCACTGCCGGGCGATCGTGATCACCGGCGGCCTGGGCACGTTCACCCCGCGCCCGCTACCGGCCGGCAGTGACTGGCTGGGCCGCGGGTTGACCTACTTTGTCACCAAGCTGGCCGAGCACGAGGGCCGCGACGTGGTGATCGTCGGCGGCGGGGACAGCGCGTTCGACTGGGCGTTGAACCTGCACCCACTGGCCCGCTCGGTCACCCTGGTGCACCGCCGGGACC
>DATCXL010000440.1:0-6383 GCA_036565825.1 Mycobacteriales bacterium | reverse complement strand
CACCCCGGCCAGGATGCCCGCGTCGTGCCCGGCCCCGGTCGGCAGCACCGGCAGGTCTCCCAGCACCTCGGCCAGCCCCGCGAACGGGCCGGTACCCGGCCCGAAGTTCACCATCGGAGTCCATGACTCCTCGGTCACCGTGACCGCCACGCCGTGTTCGGTCCCGGCCCAGCCAGCCCGGGTACCGAGTTCGTCGACCAACCCGCGCACGGTCTGCTCGTCAGGGGCTCGGGCGTCCAGCCAGGCCCGCACCCTCGACGGGATGGCGTTGGTGCCGTTCGGTTCCACCAGCAGTCGCCCGACGGTGGCGTGCGCGCCCAACTCGACAGCCAGCGCGCGGGCAGCCAGCACGGTGGTCGCGGCCGGCAGCATCGCGTCCTTGCGGTCGGCCAGCCGGGTGGTGCCGGCGTGGTCGGCCCGCCCGGTGAACTCCAACCGCCACCGGCCGTGCGGCCAGATCCAACCGGCCACGCCGACCGGGGCACCCAGATCGACAAGGCCACGGCCCTGCTCGACATGCAGTTCCACGAAACACCCGATCCGGTCCAGCAACTCCCGGTCGGCTCCCAGCGTGTCCGGATCGACGCCGGCCCCGGCCATCGCCTCGGCCAGGCTGACCCCGTCTGCGTCACACAGCCCGCGCGCCCGGCCCGGGTCGAGTACCCCGGTGGCCAGCCGTGAACCCACACAGGACATCCCGAACCGGGAACCCTCCTCGTCGGAGAAACACACCACCGCCACCGGCCGGCGCGGCACCGTGCCCCGGGACCGCAGTTCGTCGATCGCGGCGAACGCCGAGACCACGCCCAGCGGTCCGTCATAGCCGCCGCCGTCGGGCACCGAGTCCAGGTGGCTGCCGGTCGCGATCGCGTCCCCGGCGCCGGGATCACCCCACCAGGCCCACAGGTTGCCGTTGCGGTCCGGTCCGACGGCCAACCCGCGCGAACCGGCCTGTTCGGCGAACCAGGCCCGGCACTCCAGGTCTGCCGGGGTCCAGGCGAACCGTCGGTAACCACCCGCGGCCGACCTGCCTATGTCTGCCTGTGACCGCCACAGGTCCTCGAAGCTGCCCATACCCCATCTCACCTCACCGCCCCGCCGAGCCGTCCACTCATGCGGTGTTTGACGCTTGAATTCACCCTGAGTAGCCCTGATTGGACGCTGTTTTTTCGGTGTGTACCGCGGGTAGGTTCGGCCAGATGGCCGTTCATCCCCTGCCGCAGGAACCATGGGCGCGCCGCGATGTCGAGGCGGCGCGTCGACCCGACACGCCCGACGGGGATCGCGGCAGGGATCGTCGACACACCGGCCGCACCGGGCGACCCACCAAACCCGAACGGCCCACCCAACCAGAAGGGCCCACCAGGCCCGTGCGCCCCACCCGGCCCGGCCGGTTCCGACGGTCCGGGCGATCTGGACGGTCCGGGCGACCGTCCGGGGGATCAACCCGGTCCGGTCGCCTCGGGCGGCTGGGGTGGGCCAGGCAGCCCGGGCGACACAGGATCAGGCGACGCTGGTGGGTGGAGGTGCTGGTCGTCCTGCTCGGGTACCAGATCTACGAGTGGACCCGCGGTGTCGCGCCATCCCACCCCGGACAGGCCGACCGCAACGGGCTGGCGATCTGGCATGCCCAACAGTGGCTGCACATGACGCCCGAACCCTGGATGAACCACACCCTGCACGCGGTGCCCGTACTGGCCATGCTGGCCGGCTACTACTACCTGTCCCTGAACATCTTCATCCCGATGGGACTGCTGGTCTGGCTTTATCGAAAACGGCCGACCCACTACGGACCGATGCGCTGGGTACTGGGCCTGATGACCATGGCCAGCCTGGCCTGCTTCTGGCTGGTGCCGGTGTCCCCACCAAGGTTCGTGGTTCCCGGGCTGATCGACACGGTGGCCACCGCACACCTGATCGGCTCGGCCTACCAGAACCAGATCGCGCCGCACGCGAACCTGTACGCGGCCATGCCCAGCCTGCATGTGGCGTGGGCGGGTTGGTGCTCGCTGGTCGCGCTGCGAGCCTGCCGGCGAATCTGGGTACGCGTGCTGTTCTGTGCCTACCCGGTGGTGACCACTCTCGACATCCTCGCCACCGCCAACCACTACCTCGCCGACGCGGTCGCCGGCGCCGCCCTGCTCGGCCTGGCCTGCGGGGTGGTAGCGCTGGCCCGAGTATCGCGATCGAGCGTGCCCTCCCACGATCCCGTATCGATTCGGAAACAGTGAGCCACAGCTACGACACGTAGGGTCAGACTTCGGGCCTGGTCTGGCCGGTTCGCAGCTTGACTGGCACGGATATGGGATCTTTGGTCATATGCCGTGAAATAGTCAAACGAAGGCATGCTGAGGGGAAGGCTATGCGGAAGTCAAGGCTGACCGCGGCGGTGTCGCTCGCCGTGCTGGCGACCATCGCCAGCGGGTGCTCGGGTTCGACGCCGGGCGGGGACAACACCGCCAGTGACAACGGACGCGGCCCGATCACGTTCGCCACCGGCAAGGACACCACCGGCCAGCTACAGAAACTGCTGGACAAGTGGAACACCGCTCACCCGAGCGAGAAGGTCACCATGGTCGAGCTGTCCGAGAGCGCGGACGACCAGCGAAACGCGATGGTGCAGAACTTCCAGGCCAAGAGTTCCCAGTTCGACGTGGTGAACGCCGACGTGGTCTGGACGGCCGAGTTCGCCGCACGTGGCTGGATCGCCCCGCTGGACGGCAAGATCGACACCGGCGCCCTGCTACCGGCCACGGTGGCCACCGCGACCTACAACGGCAAGCTCTACGCGGCACCGTACACATCAGACGGTGGCATGCTGTACTACCGCAAGGACCTGGTGCCCACCCCGCCAAAGACCTGGGACGAACTCAAGGCCGACTGCAGCGTGGCCACGCAGAACAAGATGGGCTGCTACGCCGGCCAGTTCGCCCAGTACGAGGGGTTGACCGTCAACGTCTCCGAGGCGATCAACTCCGCTGGCGGTGACATCGTCAAGAACAGCGGCAAGGACGTCACGGTGGACAGTTCCGAGGCCAAGAAGGGCCTGCAGTTCCTGGTGGACGGCTTCCAGCAGGGCTACATCCCCAAGGAGGCCATCACCTACCAGGAGGAGGAGGGCCGCCGCTCCTTCCAGCAGGGTCACCTGCTGTTCATGCGTAACTGGCCCTACGTCTACAACCTCGCCCAGGCTCCGGGCAAGGACTCCGTCGTGCAGGGCAAGTTCGCGGTCGCGCCGCTGCCCGGCCCGGACGGCCCCGGGTCGTCCGCCCTGGGCGGGCACAACCTGGCTCTGTCCAGCTTCTCCAAGCACCAGCAGAGCGCGGTTGACTGGATGAAGTTCATGGAGTCAACGGACATCCAGCGCCCGCTCCTCACCGAACTGTCCAACGCGCCGGTGGTGGCCGCGCTCTACGACGACCCGCAGCTCCAGCAGCAGGTGCCCTACCTGGCCACCCTCAAGGAGAGCATCCTCAACGCCAAGACCCGCCCGGTCACGCCCGTCTACAACGAGGTGACCCTGGCCATCGAGAAGAACTCCTACGAGGCGCTGCAGGGCAAGAAGAGCGTGGACGACGCGCTCAAGGACATGGCCGCCGACATCAAGCGGGCAGCGGCCAACAACTGACCGGTCACCATCGGGCTACCACCGGGGAGCGAGCAGGAGCAGGCGAGTCATGACGACGATCCCACAGTCCGTCCAGACCAGACGATCCATATCGGATGGGTCGCGGCGCCGACGGGCCAGCAGGGGTGATTCCAGACTCGCGCTGTGGCTGATCGCTCCCACGGTGGCGGCACTGGTGATCGTGATCGGCTACCCGGTGGTGCGGGCGCTGTGGCTGTCCACGTTCAGCGACAGCATCACCGGCAACAACCGGTTCATCGGCACCGACCACTACCAGAACGCGCTGACCGGACCGGACTCCGCCGACTTCTGGGCGGCCTTCCGGTTCACCTCGCTGTTCGCGTTGGTCACCCTGGTGCTCGAGGTGGCCATCGGGATGGCGATGGCGCTCATCATGAACCGTGCGTTCCGCGGTCGGGGTCTGCTGCGTGCCAGCGTGCTGGTGCCCTGGGCGATCCCGACCGCGGTGACCGCGGTGCTGTGGCGGTGGATGCTCCAGCCCGACGGCGTGGTGAACTACCTGATCTCACACAAGATCCTGTGGACCGGCAGCGAGTGGCCGGCCAGGTGGGCGATCGTGGTCGCCGACACCTGGAAGACCGCGCCGTTCATCGGCCTGCTGCTGCTCGCCGGTCTACAGATCATCCCGAACGAGCTGTACGAGTCGGCCAAGGTGGACGGTGCCGGGCCGTGGAGACGGTTCACCACCATCACCCTGCCGCTGGTGCGTCCGGCACTGCTGGTGGCGGTGCTGTTCCGGCTGCTCGACGCGCTGCGCCTCTACGACCTGCCGCAGATCCTCACCGGTGGCGCGAACAACACCACCAGCCTGTCGATCCTGGTGGTACGGGCCTCGATCGGGCAGACCAAGTTCGGCTACGGGTCGGCGCTGTCGACGCTGACATTCCTCTACATCCTGTTGGTGGCCTTCTTCTTCGTGAAGGTGCTCGGCACCAATGTGGTGCGTACCCAGCAGCGGGCGGTGAAGTGAGATGACGGCCATCACGCCGAGCGCCGGCGCTGCGGGCAGCCCGGGTGTTCCGGGTACCGGCACCCCAGGTACTCCAGGTACCGCTGGTACCGCTGGTGTTACCGGTACCACGGACGGCCCGGTCCGGACCGCGGTGCGGCCGCGACGCCGGATGAGTTGGTCGGCCTTCGGGCTGTGGGGAGCGATCGGACTGATCGCCATCTACTGCCTGGCCCCGTTCTACTGGATGCTGGTGTCCAGCCTCAAGGCGCCGGACGACATCTTCAACAATGACCTGCTGCCCTCCAGCCTGTCGCTGGACAACTACCGGGCGGTCTTCGACGCGCACAACAACTTCGGTTTCGCCCTTCGGAACAGCTTCGTCATCGCCGGTGTGACGACGGTGGTGGCGATGGTCATCGCCACGTTGGCCGCGTATGCGCTGGCCCGGCTGCAATTTCGGGGCAAGTTCCTGGTGCTTGGCGGGGTACTGGCCGCGTCGATGTTCCCCGGGGTGGCGCTGCTGACCCCGCTGTTCCAGTTGTTCACCAGGCTGGGCTGGATCGACCAGTACCAGGCGATGATCGTGCCGAACATCTCGTTCGCGCTGCCGCTGGGCGTGTGGATCCTGACCAGTTTCTTCGCCGAGATGCCGTGGGAACTCGAGCAGGCGGCGAAGGTCGACGGTTGCACCTCGGGGCAGGCGTTCCGTCGGATCATCATGCCGCTGGCCGCACCCGGGATCTTCACCACCACGATCCTGGTCTTCATCTCGGCGTGGAACGAGTTCCTGATCGCCAGCAACGTGTCGCTCAGCCTCGCCTCCGAACCGGTGACGGTGGCCATCGCGAAGTTCACCGGTTCGTCGCAGTTCCAACAGCCCTTCGGCACCCAGATGGCGGCCGGTGTGGTGGTGACCGTGCCGTTGGTGGTGTTGGTACTGCTGTTCCAGCGCCGCATCGTGGCCGGCCTCACCGCGGGTGGCGTCAAGGGTTGACGGGGGTCCACCAGAGCGGACGGTGCACCGGCCAGCACTCCGCCGGGCAGTAATTATCGGATAATTTCGCGTGTCAGACAACGGTCCGCAACCGGTGTCGAGTTGGACACGCGCTGAACGCACAGACCACCGACCACGTGTCAACCGGGGAGCAGACGCGTGAGGAGGCGGCACAACATGGTGCGTATGTCACCAGCGGTAGTAGGTCGATTGGCGGTCGGCGCGACGGTTCTGGTGGTCGCGGCGGCCTGCGGTGGCTCTGGCTCGGGTGGTGACTCCAACCAGGCCGGCAGCGCTCCGGCGAACTCTGACACGACCGTGTCGACCAAGGCGGTCAGCGGTTCGGGCACCGTTCTCGTCGACTCCTCGGGAATGGCGCTCTACACCGCGGACCAGGAGACCGACGGCAGCATCAAGTGTGTCAAGGACTGCACCGACATCTGGCCTCCGCTGACCGTGTCGGACGGCCAGACCCCCACCGGGGACCCGGGCGTGACCGGCACCCTGGGCACCGTCAAGCGGCCGGACGGCTCGACCCAGGTCACCCTCGACGGTAAGCCGCTGTACCGGTTCTCGATCGACAGGTCCCCCGGCGACGTCAAGGGCCAGGGCGCCAAGGACAGCTTCGGTGGCCAGGCGTTCTCCTGGCAGGTGGCCACCGCGTCGGGAGCGGCGGCCCCGACCCCGACCGAGTCGAGTACTCCCATCTACAACTACTGACGGCTCGGTCAAGCCTCGGTGACACGCCGGGCGGACCGTTCGCTGACTCGATGGGAGCCGGCCATCCA
>DATCXL010000438.1:0-2786 GCA_036565825.1 Mycobacteriales bacterium | reverse complement strand
GGCCACCCCGCGGTCGGCTGGCTGGTCGGCGACGTGCACCAGGGCATCGCGCAGATGTTCCAGGTGATCGAGTACGCCCGGATGATGGTGGGCACCAAGGCCATCGCCACGCTGTCCACCGGGTACCTCAACGCGCTGGAGTACGCCAGGACCCGGGTGCAGGGTGCCGACCTGACCCAGGCCACCGACAAGGCCGCTCCCCGGGTCACCATCACCCACCACCCGGACGTGCGCCGGATGCTGATGTTGCAGAAGGCCTACGCCGAGGGCATGCGCGCGCTGGTCATCTACACCGCCACGTTCCAGGACGCCGTGATGCAGGCGGCCAGCCGGGGCGAGACCGACCCGCTGGCCGAGAAGGTCAACGACCTGCTGCTGCCCGTGGTCAAGGGCTTCGGGTCCGAGCGGTCCTACGAACTGCTCGCCCAGTCGCTGCAGGTCCTCGGCGGTTCGGGATATCTGCAGGACTACCCGATCGAGCAGTACATCCGGGACGCGAAGATCGACACCCTCTACGAGGGCACCACCTCGATCCAGGGCATGGACCTGTTCTTCCGCAAGATCGTCCGCGACCGGGGGGAGGCGCTGACCTGGCTGGCCGGCCAGATCCAGGCGTCGGTCGACAACGAGGCCGGTAACGGCCGGCTCAAGCAGGAGCGGGAACTGCTGGCCCAGGCGTTGGCCGACGTGCAGGGCATCGTCGGCGCGATGGTCGGGCAGCTCACCGGGGCCCAGCAGGACGTCCGTGAGGTGTACCGGGTCGGGCAGAACACCACCCGGCTGTTGATGAGCCTGGGCGATCTGGTCGTCGGCTGGTTGCTGCTGCGCGGGGCTGAGGTGGCCACCGCCGCGCTGGACAACGCCGCGGAGTCGATGTCCGAACGGGACCGCGACTTCTACCAGGGCAAGGTGGCCGCGGCACGCTTCTTCGCCACCACCGTGTTGCCCGAACTGTCCGCCCGTCGTCGGATCGCCGAGAACGTGGACAACACACTCATGGACCTGCCCGAAAGCGCGTTCTGACCGGATTCAGCTGGCCGCTGGTTCGTCGCCCTGACGGCGAACCAGCTCGGTCAGTTCGTCCAGTCGCCGACGCAGGTCCTGGTACTCCCGCTGCGACTCGGTGCTCTTCTTCGGGATCACCAGAATCCTGCCACTCGGTTCCAGGGACGCCCGCTGCACGTTGGCGAACCCGTCCGCACCGGCTTCCTGGACCCGGTCGAGCAGATCGTCCAGGGACAGTCGCTCCCGGTGCAGCGCCCGGTGGTCGACCACCCCGTCCAGGACCAACGTGGTGGCACTGCCCTCGACCAACCGTCGGAACCGCACCACCCGGAACAGCAACAGGGCCACCACCCCGTTGATGGCGAACAGCACGCTGGCACCGACCACCGCGCCGGTGACCGAGTTGTCGTTGCCGATCAGGCCGTTCTGTACGGCGTTGGCCACCGCCAGCAGCACCACGAAGTCCACCGTGTTGAGCTGGGCCAACTCCCGCTTGCCGGCCAGCCGCAACGCGATCACCAGAAACGCGTAGATCAGTAGCGCGCGCACGGCCTTCTCCCCGACCGGCACGCCCAGGTGGAACACCTCCGACCACATGCGCGCCATCGTCGCGCACCAGCCGGCCCGCTCGGGTCTGGCCCGCCGCCAGACGGTTGGTTCCATGACGCCTTCTGCTCGCACTGTCTCCCGAGGGGCGTTGAGGGGGTGTGGGGTGGAGCGAAGCTCCCCCACAGAAGACAACACAGCACGCCCACCCGCACAGCCGAACTCCGGAGCCGGGGCTTCGCTCCGGCGAGGGCCTGGAATCAGGCATCTAGTCCGGGTCGTCCATCCCCCGCAACACCAGGCCCAGCCGGATGGGTGACCCGGCCACCACCCGTACCGGCACCCCCCAGTCCTGCCGGGTGAGGTGGCAGGCCGGGTGCTCGGTGTCGGTGTCGCAACTGGCCGCCCGCGCGGTCACGTGCAGCACCCCGGAGGGCACGGCGTCGGCGAACACCAGCGCGCGGGACAACTCGACCGTCTCGCCCGCACCGGCGACCAGCAACTCCGGCGGCGAGGCGCTGACGGTCAACCGGGTCGCCGGACCGTACCGGTCGTCGAGTTTCTGCCCGGGCGCCGGCTCGAAGACCACGTCCAGTCTGACCGGACCCGGCGCCAGGTCGGTGGCCGGCCGGTGGGTCTGCCGGGCCTGTCCCATCACCCGCGACCCGGTCGACTCCCCGGATCCGGCTGGCTGTTCGGCTTCGGGCGGGTCGGACCGGTCAGACGGGTGGATGGGGTAGGGCAGCCGGATCAGCCGGTGCGCCGCGGAGGCGACCACGACCAACTCGGCGCCGACCATGACGGCGGCACTCGGCTCGGCCACGTCGGTGGCCAGTGTGTCCACCTCACCGGTGTCCGGCCGGTAGCGGCGCACCGCGTGGTTGTACGTGTCGCACACCGCGACCGACCCGTCGGGCAGCATGGCCACACCGAGCGGGTGCTGGAACAGCGCCTGGTCGGCCGGCCCGTCCCGGTGCCCGAAGTCGAACAGCCCCTGCCCCACGGGGGTGTGCAGCACGCCGTCGGCCAGGTAGCGCAGCGCCGAGGTCTCCGCGTCGGCCACCCAGAGCCGGTCGCCGTCGGCGGCCAGGCCGGAGGGCTGGGCAAACCACGCCTGGTCGACCGGCCCGTCCCGCAGCCCCTCGGTGGTGGTACCGGCCAACACCGCGAACGTGCCCGCGAGGGGGTCGAACCGCCAGAGTTGGTGGGTGCCGGCGGCGGCCACCGCCACCGCG
>DATCXL010000408.1:0-3832 GCA_036565825.1 Mycobacteriales bacterium | reverse complement strand
AGGTAGTTCAGGAACTCGGCCCGGCACAGTCTGCGGAACTGGTTGGAGGACAGTTCCTTCTGCCGCTCCCGCAGGTACCGCCACAGGTTCAGGTAGGCCAGGAAGTCCGACTGTGGGTCGGCGAACCGGTTGTGTTTCTCGTCGGCGGCCTGTCGGCGCTCGGCCGGACGTTCCCGTGGGTCCTGGATGGACAGTGCGGCGACGATGATGGCGACCTCGCGCACGCACCCGTTCTGTTCGGCCTCCAGCACCATGCGGGCCAGCCGGGGGTCCACCGGGAACTGCGCCAATCTGCGACCCAACGGGGTCAGCCTCCGGTCGGCGTTGGTCTGCGACGGGTCCAGCGCACCCAGTTCCACCAGCAGAGCGACCCCGTCGGCGACGCTGCGCCGGTCCGGCGGGTCGACGAACGGGAACGCGGCCATGTCGCCCAGACCCAGCGCGGTCATCTGCAGGATGACCGAGGCCAGGTTGGTGCGCAGGATCTCCGGGTCGGTGAACTCCGGGCGGGCCAGGAAGTCGGCCTCGGTGTAGAGCCGGATGCAGATGCCGTCGGACAGCCGACCGCAACGGCCCTTTCGTTGGTTGGCCGACGCCTGGGAGATCGCCTCGATGGGCAGCCGCTGCACCTTGGTCCGGTGGCTGTAGCGGGAGATCCGGGCGGTGCCGGGGTCCACCACGTACCTGATGCCGGGCACCGTCAGCGAGGTCTCCGCCACGTTGGTCGCCAGCACCACCCGGCGCCCGGTGTGTGGCCGGAACACCCGGTGCTGTTCGGCCACCGACAGCCGCGCGTACAGCGGCAGGATCTCGGTGTTGGGCGGGCCGTGCCGGGCCAGCGTGTCGGTGGCGTCGCGGATCTCCCGTTCGCCGCTACAGAACACCAGGATGTCGCCGGGTCCCTCGGCGACCAGTTCGTGTACCGCGTCACAGATGGCCTGGGGCTGGTCGCGGTCCTCCGGACCACCGCCGCCGGCCTGCTCCTCCTCGCCCTCCTCCACGATCGGCCGGTAGCGCACCTCGACCGGGAAGGTCCGCCCGGAGACCTCGACCACCGGCGCGCCGTCGAAGTGGTTGGAGAACCGCTTCGGGTCGATGGTGGCCGAGGTGATGATCACCTTCAGGTCGGGCCGGCGGGGGAGTAGTTGTTTGAGGTAGCCGAGGATGAAGTCGATGTTCAGGCTGCGTTCGTGCGCCTCGTCGATGATCAACGTGTCGTACCGGCGCAGCATCCGGTCCCGGCCGATCTCGGCCAACAGGATCCCGTCGGTCATCAGCTTGACCAGGGTGTCCTCGCCGACCCGGTCGGTGAACCGCACCTGGTAGCCGACCGCACCACCCAGCGGGGTACCCAGTTCCTCGGCGACCCGCTCGGCCACCGTTCGGGCGGCCAACCTGCGCGGTTGGGTGTGACCGATCATCCCGCGCACGCCGCGCCCCAGTTCCAGGCAGATCTTCGGCAACTGGGTGGTCTTGCCCGACCCGGTCTCCCCGGCGACGATCACCACCTGGTGGGCCTCGATCGCGGCGCGGATCTCGTCCCTGCGCTGGCTGACCGGCAGTTCCGGCGGGTAGCTGACCTTCGGCACGCCGTCCCGGCGTCGGGCCAGTCTGGAACTTGCCGTGTCGAGGTCGGCGGCGATTCGGTCCAGTGCCTGCCGCAGCACCTGGTCGTCGGTGATCCGACGGGCCCCGTCGATACGGCGACGCAGGCGATGCTGGTCGCGCAGCATCACCTCGGGGAGCCGAGCCAACAACTCGGCCGGTGCGGGCGTGGGGGACTGGATCGGCATACCGTGACCAGGATAGGCACCCGGCGTCGACTGTCGAACCAGTTATCACCCGGCCTGCCGCCCAGCCCACCACCCGGCGCCCGGTTCAACGCCGTTTCAGCATTTTTCGGTTTTGGACACTGGCCCGATGGCACTTCGACGCCAGTTCAATGCCACTTTCATACTGTTCTGACACCAGTTTGAGACCGGTTCAGACCTGGGTCTTCCCCCGCAAACCATTGACATTCTGGTAACGACACCATTACGTTGACACCTATGTTTGGAACGGTTCTGGTCGCACGTTGGCACGTGGACCTGTGCCGTGTCTCCAGCGCGCTGTGTTGCGGCGCACGCTGACGCCCGGAGGGTCGCGGTAGTCCCCGATCATCCGTGGGCGGGTCCGGGCCATCGTCCGTTCTGACTCTGCCGCCGGCCGTCCCTGGCCGAATCCCGCGCGACCGACGAACCATCCGTTGCACACCCGGCTGGCTCCGCCGCCATCCCTCGCGCGGGTCCTACCCTGATCCGGAAGGAACCTTCGTCGTGTCGTTGTGGAAGCCCGACCCCACGTTCTACCCGTCCCCCCGCGAGGCCGCCGGTGCACCGGCCGAACGACTGGCCTACCTGGGCGCGTTCGACCGCAGTGCGACCCGCCCCGACGCGATCGCCGTGCTCGACGTCGACGCGGACTCGGCGGACTACGGGAAGGTTGTCGGCTGGACCGACCTGCCCTACACCGGCGATGAGTTGCACCACTTCGGGTGGAACGCGTGCAGCAGCGCACTGTGCCCCTACGCCCCGCACCCGCACGTGGAACGTCGCTACCTGGTCGTGCCAGGGCTGCGCTCCTCCCGGATCTACATCCTGGACACCAAGGCGGACCCGACCTCCCCGCAGATCGTCAAGGTGCTCGAACCCGACGAGTTGGCCAAGCGGGCCGGCTACTCCCGGCCACACACCGTCCACTGCGGGCCCGAAGGGCTGTATCTGAGCGCGCTGGGCGGTGCCGACGGTGCCGAGGGGCCCGGCGGAATCGCGCTGTTGGACCACAACTCCTTCGAGGTGCTGGGCCGGTGGGAGGTTGACCGCGGTCCGCAGTTCATGTCCTACGACCTGTGGTGGCACATCGGTCACGACGTGCTGATCACCAGCGAGTGGGGCACACCCTCGATGATCGAGGACGGGCTGGTTCCCGAGTTGCTGCTCAACCGGAAGTACGGCCACGCGCTGCACTTCTGGGACCTGCGCCGCCGCCGGCACGTGCAGCGGGTCGACCTGGGCGACCAGTACCAGATGCCGCTGGAGCTGCGCCCGGCGCACGACCCGACCAAGCTGTACGGCTTCGCCAGCGTGGTGATCAGTGTCGAGGACCTGTCCGCCTCGGTGTGGCAGTGGTACCGCGACGGCGACCAGTGGGCGGTGCGCAAGGTCATCTCCATCCCGGCCGAGCCAGCCGACCCGGATCTGCTGCCGCCGGCGCTCAAGCCGTTCGGCGCGGTGCCCCCGTTGGTCACCGACATCGACCTGTCGGTGGACGACCAGACGCTGTACGTGTCCTGCTGGGGCACCGGCGAGCTCCGGCAGTACGACGTCAGCGACCCGGCGCACCCGGTACAGACCGGCTCGGTCCGAATCGGCGGGATCGTGCGCCGTACCCCGCACCCAGCCCGGCCGGACCTGCCCGCCTCCGGCGGCCCGCAGATGGTCGAGGTCAGCCGGGACGGTCGGCGGGTCTACGTGACCAACTCGCTGTACGGGGCCTGGGACGACCAGTTCTACCCGGACGGGGTGGGCGCCTGGGTGGCCAGGTTGGACGCGAGCCCCGAGGGTGGCGTGACGGTCGACCCGCGGTTCTTCCCGAACGGTGAGGACTTCCGCGGCCTGCGGGTGCACCAGGTACGGCTACAGGGTGGGGACGCCTCGTCCGATTCATACTGCTATCCATGACAGTCGACCAGCTCGTCGCACTCCTCGCGCTTGGTGCGTTCCACGGCGTGAATCCTGGGATGGGCTGGCTGTTCGCGGTGGCGTTGGGACTACAGCAACGCAGCAGTAACGCC
>DATCXL010000402.1:0-2246 GCA_036565825.1 Mycobacteriales bacterium | reverse complement strand
GCCACACCGTCGTCGTAGCTCAGCCGTTCGCCGCCGTCGACCTTCTCCTCGATCGCCCGCCTGACTGCCTCGTCCATGGATCTGAGGTTACCCGCGGGAGGCGAGGCCGGCCGAGCCGACCCATGGGCACGAAGGCGGAGGCCAGCCGAGCCGACATTGCGGCGCGGGCGCGGGCCGACTGCCCCAACGGGCAACCACCACGGGCAACGGAGATGACCCGTGGCCTTGCCCTTGTGTCTCTGGCGGTGCCGGCGCGGACTTCCTAGCTTCGACAGGCATGAGAGCCGACGCCGCGATGTCCGGCCGCCTCGCCCGGTGGCGAGATGGCCGGTGAACGGTTCGGTGGACCCCGTACCAGTCCCGGGCGGGGTCGGCCACGACACCAGCGAGGGGCCGGACACCGCGTGCCTGTTCCGTCGCGCCCGCGCCGGGGACCAGCATGCATGGAACTGCCTGGTGGCCCGGTACACCGCGTTGTTGTGGCGGATCGGCCGGGCGCACCACCTGTCGTCGGCGGACGCCGCCGACGTGGTGCAGACGACCTGGTTGCGGCTGCTGGAACACTCCGACCGGATCTCCGATCCGGCCCGGCTTGGCGGCTGGCTGGCCACCACGGCGCGACGCGAGTGTCTGCGGGTACTGCGGCACGCCCAACGGGAACGCCCGTGTCCCGACGACCACGAGACCTTCGACGGCGCGGCGCCGGAGGCGCCGGTGGACGCGGACCTGCTCAGGACGGAGCGCGACGCGCGGTTGTGGTCGGTTCTGGCCACTCTTCCGGAACGGTCCCGACTGCTGCTGCGGATACTCATGACCGACCCTCCGCCGTCCTACGACGAGGTGGCCGACGCACTGGGTATTCCCCGCGGCAGTATCGGCCCGACCCGGGCCCGGTCGCTGGCCCGACTACGGCAACTCCTGCGGGAAAACTGATCATGCCAGCGAACCAGCCACACGACTCATTATCCGAGCCATATGCGCTATTAGGATATTCAGTCACAAACCTACGTTTTTCCTTTAAGGGCAGGTACGCTGCCCGAAGGCTTGACCGGCAGTGCGTGCTCCGCACCAGGACGGTGCCTAGCCTCGCTCGTATGCCAGGCACCGCCACGGCATCCGGTCATCGGGCACACTGTGAGCGACCGACCGCGACAGCCGGGGGCTCCATGACCGATATGGCGTTCGGGACGGCAGCGTTGCTCAAGCGCGCCGGCTCAGGCGACCAGGATGCGTGGGACGAACTTGTCTCGCGCCATTCTGGCCTGCTCTGGGCCGTAGCCCGCGCGTACCGACTTGGCCAGGCCGATGCCGCCGACGCGGTACAGACGACGTGGTTACGGTTGCTGGAGCACCTGGACCGGATACACGAACCGGACCGCCTGGGCGGCTGGTTGGTCACCACACTGCGTCGGGAGTGCCTGAGCATCCTGCGTCGGGCCAGGCGGGAACGTCTCAACGCCGGTGACGACGCCGCACTGGACGTGCCGGACGGCTCGGACCCGCTGGACTCCCATCTCCTGCTCCTGGAACGAGATGCCGCGTTGTGGCAGGCGTTCGGCTGTATGCCCGAGCGCTGCCAGCGGTTGTTGCGGGCGCTTGTCGCCAGCCCACCCCTGTCCTATGACGAGGTGTCGACCGCGCTGGGTATGCCGATAGGCAGCATCGGTCCGACCCGGGCCAGGTGCCTGCACCGACTGCGCATCCTGTTGGAACGCACGGGGTCTCCGCCCGAGCCACGAGAGTCGTCGGAGGAACGGTCATGAACGGCGTCCACGACGAGGAGCGGATCCTCGCCGACCTGCGCCGGGTCGCCGCCAGGGTGGATCCGGTGCCGCCGGTGGTGATCGAGAACGCGCGTGCCGCGTTGGGTCTGCATCGGCTCGACGCCGAGTTGCTCGACCTGGTCCGCGACTCGGCCGACGAGGGCGCGGAGTTGGTGACGGTCCGCGGCGACACCGACGTGCGGATGGTCTCCTTCGAGTTCCCACCGGTCACCGTCGAGGTCCAGGTAACCGAGACCAACGGGTGGTGCGACCTGGTCGCGCACGTGTCGGGCATCGATCTGGCCGACGCGCGGGTGGAGACCGGCTCGGACCGGCGCGAGCTGGACACCGATGACGGCACCCTGGTGGTGGAAGGCATTCCCAACGGGTTGGTGCGTCTGCACCTGGGCGCGGCCGATGGCAGACGCTTCGCCACAAGTTGGCTGCGGGTCTGACCCGCAGCCACCATTTCGCTGTGGCTGC
>DATCXL010000401.1:0-2172 GCA_036565825.1 Mycobacteriales bacterium | reverse complement strand
AGCCTGGAATCAACCGTCCAGACGGCGAGGATCCGCGAGTCCGGGTGCGGCGGGCAGAATGAATGGTATGCGGATCTCGGCGAAGGCGGACTATGCCGTGCGCGCTGCCCTGGAGCTCGCGTTGGCCGACGGGGAACTGCTGACCTGTGAGGTGGTCGCGCGAGCACAGGACGTTCCGCAGAAGTTCCTGGAGAGCATCCTGTCCGACCTGCGGCACGCGGGCCTGGTGCGCAGTCAGCGCGGCGTGGACGGCGGGTACACGCTGGCCCGGTCCCCGCGCACGATCACGGTGGCCGACGTGATCCGGGCGGTAGACGGGCCGCTGGCGTCGGTGCGCGGGCAACGGCCACAGGACGTGCACTACGACGGTTCGGCCGCGGTGTTGCAGTCGCTGTGGGTGGCGGTGCGGGCCAGCCTACGGGAGGTGTTGGAGGGGGTGACCCTGTCCGATCTGGCGGCGGGGCAGTTGCCGGCCCCGACCAGACGGCTGACCGAGGCAGAGGACGCCTGGGTCACCCGCTGAGCGAACCCCTCGCCAGGCCGGGTCCGGGATGTTACATTCCTAGTAACCCGATAGGGATTATCGGAAGAGTGGGTTCGCTGGACGTGCCCACGAGTCGAGGAGCCGTGCACCGTGCGTGAGCCGGGGTCCACCAGCGGGGCGCACCGTCGCCCGCGGTCGTGGATGTTCCGCGCCCGGCTGCATGTGGACCTGCTGCGGGTGTCGAGCGCGGTCTGTCCGGACTGACGCGGTTCTGCCTGACAGGACCCTGCCCGGGCTGACGAGGTTCTACCCGAACTGACCTGCCCGGGCCGACGGAGTACCCGTCTCGGCCCCTTCCCGCACCGCGCGCCACCGCCGGTTCGACGTCCCAGCACACCACGGAGTCGAGCGGCCGCGCGCCCATGCGGCCTCGACTCTCCCCTGGAGCAACTGATGCACCCGCCCCGTCGACCGCGCGCGGCCAGAACCGCCACCGTGGTCGCCCGAGTCGGCCCGCTCATCCGAGTCGGCATGGCCGGCCTGGTGGCCCTGTCCATGGGCGCCGGATGTTCGTCGGCGCTCGGTACGACGGGCTCGGACACGGTCAGCCTGGTCGCCTACTCCACCCCACAGAAGGCGTTCACCGACATCGTCGCCAGATTCACCGCGACGTCGCAGGGCGGGGGTACCCGGATCACCGAGTCCTACGGAGCGTCGGGTGCGCAGAGCCGGGCTGTGACCGCCGGCCAGCCCGCCGACGTGGTCGAGTTCTCGCTACAGACCGACATGACCAGGCTGGTGGAGGCCGGGTTGGTGGCGCCGGACTGGAACAGCGACGCCTACCACGGCATGCTCACCAACTCGGTTGTCGTCCTGGTGGTCCGCAGGGGGAACCCCAAGGGCATCCACACCTGGTTGGATCTGGTGCGGCCCGGGGTACGGGTCGTCACGCCCAACCCGTTCAGTTCCGGTAGCGCCCGGTGGAACCTGATGGGCGCCTACGGCGCGCAACTCCAGCAGGGCAGGTCGCCGGCGCAGGCGTTGGACTTCGTCAAAGCACTGCTGGATAACACCGTCGCGCAACCGGAGAGCGGCAACAAGGCCACGGCCGCGTTCGTCACCGGCACCGGTGACGTGCTGATCAGCTATGAGAACGAGGCCATCGAGGCGCAGCAGGCGGACCAACCGGTCGACTACGTCATCCCGGACGAGACGCTGCTGATCGAGAACCCGGTGGCCGTCACCACCGGTGCGAAGAACCCCGCGCTGGCCAGACAGTTCCTGACCTTCCTGCGGACCGACACCGTGCAGCGGATCTTCGCCGAACACGGTTACCGGCCGGTGGTCGGTTCCGCTCTCGACCCGACCCGGTTCCCGACCCCGCCCAAACTGTTCACCATCGACGACCTGGGTGGATGGCCGAAGGTGGCCGAGGAGTTCTTCGACCCGAAGAGCGGGTCGATCACCAGGATCGAGAACGAGCTGGGTGTCGGCGGTGGCTGACCGAACCGGGCTGGGCGTGCTGACCGGCGAACCGACCGACCCCGGCGACAACGCCGGCCCCGTCGACCATGCCGGCCATGCCGGTGCGGTGTCGGCCCACCGGTCGCGCACCGGGCCGGTGCGCGGAGCACTGGGCCCCGGCGTGGTGCTGCTGTACCTGTCCGTGATGGTGGTGCTGCCGATCG
>DATCXL010000385.1:0-3503 GCA_036565825.1 Mycobacteriales bacterium | reverse complement strand
ATCGGGGCCCGCGGCCGCCGGCCCACCCTGGTCGACAGCGCCCGACGCACGACCTTCGCCCTGTTCGCCGCGGTGGCCACCGCCAACGGCGCCATGTTGGTGGCCCTGCTCCAGAACAACTTCGCCATCCGGTACGTCGCGGAGAACTCCTCGCGGGAGACCCCCACCTTCTTCAAGGTGCTCTCGCTGTGGGCGGCCGACGACGGTTCGCTGTTGCTGTGGAACCTGGTGCTGGCCGGCTACCTGGTGGCCGTGGCACTGCGCTTCCGCCGCTACCGGCCGGTGACGTTCCCCTACGCGCTGGCCGTACTCAACGGCGTGCAGATCTTCTACCTGGCGTTGGTCAACGGCCCGTCCCGGCCGTTCGGCCTCCTGGCGGCCCCGCCGATCGACGGGCGCGGTCCGGCCGCACTGCTGCAGAACCACCCGCTGATGGCTGTCCACCCCCCGTTCCTCTATCTGGGGTTCATCGGGTTCACCGTGCCGTTCGCATTCGGTATCGCCGCACTGCTCACCGGCGGGGGTTCTGACCACTGGGCTGGTCTGACCCGCCGCTGGACGCTGGTGGTCTGGACCTTCCTGAGCATCGGCCTGCTGCTCGGTGGCCTGTGGTCCTACGACGTCCTGGGCTGGGGCGGCTACTGGGCCTGGGACCCGGTGGAGAACGTGGCGCTGCTGCCGTGGTTGGTGGCCACCGCCTTCCTGCACTCGGTCATGCTGCAGGAACGACGAGGGATCGCCCGGCTGTGGAACGTGGTGCTGGTCATCGGCGCCTTCGCGTTGACCACCTTCGGCACGTTCCTGACCCGTGGCAGCGTGCTGTCGTCGGTACACACCTTCTCGCAGAGCGGTGTCGGACCGGCCTACCTGATATTCCTCGCGTTGGTTCTGGTCGTCGGGTTCGGCCTGGTGGCCTGGCGGCTGCCCACCCTGCGCGCGGCCGAGCGAATCGAGTCGGCGGTGTCCCGGGAGGCGGCCTTCGTCGGCAACAACGTGCTGCTGCTCGTGGTCACCGGCATCATCCTGCTGGGCACCATCTTCCCGCTGGTGGTGGAGGCCGCGACCGGTCAGCAGATCACCGTCGGTGGTCCGTACTTCCGGGAGTCCACCGCGCCTGTCTTCCTACTCCTGCTGCTGCTGGTGGGCACCGCTCCGCTGTTCCCGTGGCGGGTGGCCAACCGCACCCGCGCACTGCGCCGGCTGCGACTTCCCGGTGCGGTCGCCGCGGTGGTGGCGCTCGTGCTGGCCATCGTCGGGATCCGGGACGTGTATGCCATCGCCGGATTCTCCCTGGCGGCGCTGGTCGCGGTCGGCAACGGTGCCGAGATCGTCTCCGGACTGGCCGCCGGCCGACGCAAGGCCGGCCAGGGCATCTGGTCCGCGCTGCGTAACAGCAGACGGCGGCACGCCGGACTGGCCGTGCACGTCGGACTGGCGGTGTTGGTCGTGGGTATCACCGCGTCGTCCAACTTCGGTCAGCAGACCGAGGTGACCCTCAAGCAGGGCGAGTCCACCACGTTCGCCGGATACCACCTCCGCTACGAGGGACTGCGTACCCAGGACCAACCGCAGCGCCAGGTGCTCACCACCATGATCCAGCTCACCGACAGTTCCGGCACCCGCCTGGATCCGATGCACCCCTCGCTCAACCTCTACCCGTCCGCGTCACAGCCCATCGGCACACCGTCCATCCGACACGGCGTGGCCCGGGACCTGTACTCGTCGGTGATCGGGCTACAGGACAACGGTGCGTCGGCCACCTTCCGGTTCTTCCTCAATCCCGGGGTGACCTGGCTGTGGGTGGGCGGCGCGATCATGGTGCTGTCCGGGATCGCGGCAGCCTGGCCGTCCCGTCGTCGGCGCAGGCGCAAGGACGCACCGTCGGGCGGGCAACCCGAGACCACTCCCCGTGAACTCGTCGAGACGGGAGCCAACTGATGTCCACGGCAACCCGGCGGGTGTTCCTCCTGACCGGCGTCGTCGCGGTGGTGGCGATGGTCGCGGCGCTGCTCGCCTCCGGGCTGCGTCACGACCCGTCCGTCACGGCGTCGCCACTGGTCGGCCGTACCGCGCCGGACTTCACCCTGCCCGGACTGGACGGGCCACCCGTTCACCTGAGTGACCTGCGTGGTCAGGTCGTGGTGGTCAACTTCTGGGCGTCGTGGTGCGCGGAGTGCCACACCGAGCAGCCGGCCCTCAACGCGGTGTGGGACCAGTTCCGTGACTCCGGTGTGGTCCTGCTCGGCGTGGACTTCGAGGACAACGATGCCGACGCCCGTAGCTACCTGGCCACGTCGGGCAGCCGCTATCCGGTGGTGGTGGACGCCGACTCGCGGACCGCGCTGGCGTTCGGCGTACGCGGCGTGCCAGAGACATTCGTCGTTGACCAGACCGGTCGCATCGTCGACCGGGTGGTGGGCGCGGTGGACGCGGGCACACTGGCCGGCACCCTCAACACGCTACTGCGGGGTGGCGCGCAGTGAGCGACACCCAGACGGTACGGCGCGGGCGGTCGTTGGTCGGACTGGTTGTACTGGCGGTGGTGGCGGCGGGCCTCGTCGCCCTGGTGGTGGTGGCGGTACGGGGCGAGGCGCCCCCCACCAGCCAGGCCCAGCGGGCACACCAGATCGCCTCCACCCTGCGTTGCCCGATCTGCGAGGACCTGTCGGTGGCCGACTCCCCGGCCCCGCTGGCCGGGCAGATGCGCCAGCAGATCTCCGAGCAACTGGCAGCCGGGCGCTCCGCCGAACAGATCCGGGCGGGCTTCGTGGCCGCCTACGGCGACTCGGTGTTGTTGACCCCACCCCACCGTGGCATCGGGCAGATTGCCTACCTGCTGCCGTTCCTCGTGCTGGTCGCCGGTCTGGCCGCGGCCACGCTGCTGCTGCGCGGCTGGCGACGGCGCCCAGCGGTCGCCACGTCGGCGTCACGCCGGACCGGGGCCGAACAATCGAACCTGACCGCGGCCGATCGTGACCGGCTCGAGGACGCGCTGACCCGGCTGCGGGAGGAGGAACCGTGATCATCACCCTTGTCGTGGTGGTGCTGGCCTGCCTGGCGGGGCTGGCCGTGCTCCGCCCGTTCACATTGGAACGCCCCGGGGTGCTGCACGCCGACAACGATCCCGACGAGGACCTGCGCAGCGGCCTGCTCCGGCAGTTGCGCGACCTGGACGAGGACCTGGCCAGCGGCAAACTGAGCGAGGACGAGCACAAGGCGCTGCGCCGGCCGGTGGAGACCCAGGCGATCGCGGTGCTACGTCGGATCGAACGCAGGGTTGGCAGTGGCGAACTCACCGCCGGACTCCGGGAGATCCGCCCGGCGCAGAAGAAGGCCGCCATCCCGGCCGGCCGGCGTCGGTTGCGGCTGGGTGTCGGCGTGTTGGCCGCCGTGGCCGTGACCGGCGGGGCGGTGGCGCTGCTCGTCGGCGCGGTAAATCCGCGCGGGACCGACTCGACCATCACCGGCGGTGTGGCCGCACAGGGCGCACCGGGTGGGCAGGG